>JAKVCE010000355.1:0-1435 GCA_022447405.1 Planctomycetota bacterium
CGGGGATCGAGGGGTGGAGCGGTCCCTCGCCGGCCTCCTTGGCGCCGTAGGGGCCCTCGGGGTCGCCGCTCTCGACGATCAGGGCGTGGAGCTCTGGCGTGTCGAAGGAGGTGGGGATGGTGTAGTCGAGCAGGGAGGGGCCGCGGTGTAGGCCGAAGCGGTTGACCTCCTGCTCCTCCATGAGCGCCTCAGCGATCCCCATGTAGGCGGAGCCCTCCATCTGGCCGGCGACGAGCATCGGGTTGATGGCGCGTCCGCAGTCGTGGGCGATCCAGCAGTTCTCTACGGTGACGCGCCCTGTCTCCTCGTCCACGACCGCCTCCACCACGTGCGCGGTGAAGGAGTAGGCGGGGGAGGCGCCGATGGTGCCGCCGCGATAGTCGCCGCCGAGGGTGGGGGTGTTGTAGGAGCCCGTGGATCCGAGGGTGTCAAAGCGCACCTCGGCCAATTGGAAGGCCTCGCGCGTGGGGATGGAGCGCTCTGCGTCGTTGAGGTCGATCGCGCGCCCGCCGATGAGGCGCACCCGCGCGGGCTCGACCTCCCAGTCGGCTGCGACGGCCTCGACGATCTGGGCGCGGAGCTTGCGCGCCGCGTCGATGGCGGCGTTGCCGACCATGAAGGTGACGCGGCTCGAGTAGGCGCCGAGGTCTACGGGGCAGAGGTCTGTGTCAGCAGCTACGACGCGCACATGCCCCACGTCCATGCCGAGCTCCTCTGCCACGAGGTAGGCGACCATGGAGTTCGAGCCTTGCCCGATGTCGTTGCCGCCGGTGAAGATCGTGACGACCCCAGAGCGGTCGACCTTCAGCTGGATGCCCGCCTGCGGCATGTCGTTCGGGTAGACCGGGTAGTTCGTCCCGGAGATGTACATCGAGCCAGCGACGCCCAAGCCCCGGCCATGCTCGAGCTTGCCGCGGCGCTCCTTCCAGCCGCTCGCCGCCTCGACGCGGTCCAAGCACTCGAGGAAGCCGTTGGATGTGATGCGCTGGCCGTTGACCGTCTCGGTCTCCTCACCTTGGAAGTTCTTGCGGCGGATCTCGATCGGGTCCACGCCGACGGCCTCGGCGACCTCGTCGAGCTGAACCTCGAAGGCGAAGCGGGGCTGCACCGAGCCGTGGCCGCGCTTCGGGCCGCAGGGGGGCTTGTTGGTGAAGACCCTCGTCGAGTCGAAGCGATAGGCGGGGAAGTCGTAGGGGCCGGTGAGGAGCTGGCCGGAGTAGTAGGTCGTGACCAGGCCGAAGGAGCTGTAGGAGCCTCCGTCGATCAGGATCTTGGCGTCGACGGCGTGGACGCGGCCCTCTGCGTCAGCGACCGTCTTGTAGTGCATGTCCATCGGGTGCCGGCCGCGGTGGGCGTAGAACACCTCCTCGCGGGTCCAGAGCATCTTCACCGGGCGGCCGGTGATCTGCGCCAGCTTGGCGACGCAGAACTCGAG
>JAKVCE010000355.1:1445-2846 GCA_022447405.1 Planctomycetota bacterium
TCACCGGTCTGCCGGTGGGCATGGCGAGGAGAGAGACGCACAACTCCAAGCTGAAGGGGTCGCTCTTGCCGCCGAAGGCGCCGCCGAGGCAGGGCTGGACGACGCGGATCTTGGCCGGGTCGAGGCCCAGGACGGCGGAGAGGGTGCGGTGGACGTAGTGGGTGATCTGGGTCGAGGACCAGAGCGTGAGGAGCCCGTCAGGGCTTGAGCGCGCGACGGCGCAGTGCGGCTCGATGGGGGTGTGGGTCGTGCCGTGGAAGGTGTAGTCGTCCTCGATGAGGGTGAGCTCGCCCGCCTCGCCGCGCGCGAGGGCCTCATCGACCTCGCCGAAGGAGAGCTCGACGTGCTTGGAGATGTTGCCCTTCTTGTTGTCCGGGTGGATCGCAGGGTCGTGACGCTCGAGGGACTCCCTCGGGTCGAGGTAGGCGTGAAGGAGCTCGTACTCCACGTCGATCAACTCGAGCGCGCGGTTGGCTGTGTCCTCGTCGACGGCAGCGACCGCGGCGACCTCGTCTCCGATGAAACGCACGAGATCGGTGGCGAGGGCGTTCTCATCCGGCGTCCAGGGGATGACGCCGTACTTCGTCGGCATGTCCGCGCCGGTGATCACGGCGTGCACTCCCTCGAGTGCTTCGGCGCGGCTGGTGTCGATGGAGAGGATCCGGGCGTGAGCGTGCGGGCTGCGGAGCGTCTTGGCGTGCAGCATCCCTGGGAGCTGGATGTCGTCCGCGTAGATCGCCTCACCCGTCGCCTTGGCGAGGCCGTCCACCTTGCGGTGCGGCTTGCCGACGACCTGGAACTCATCCCAGGGCGCGTCGGTGCCGTGGACATAGCGCGTCGGGTCGGGCTTCACTCCGTCTCCTCTGCTCCGTCTGGCGCCCACGCGGGCTTGGTGGGCTCGAGCCCGGCGCGCTCGCAAGCGGCGCGCTCGATGGCTTGGAAGATCTGGGTGTATCCCGTGCAGCGACAGAGGTTCCCTGAGAGCGCGGCGCGGGCGTCCTCTTCGGTGGGCACCGGCACCTCATCCAAGAGGGCCTTCGCCGAGAGGATCATCCCTGACTGACAGAAGCCGCACTGCAGCGCGCCGCAGCGGTCGAAGGAGTCTTGGACCGGATCGCAGCCCTCGCCACCCGCGGCCTGGTGCAGCGGGCGGAGGCCCTCGATGGTCGTCACCTCTTTCCCTTCGGCGAGGGCGGCGAGGTGGATGCAGGAGAGCACCGGGCGTCCGTCGACGAGGACTGTGCACGCGCCGCAGTCGCCCTTGTCGCAGCCTTGCTTGGTCCCGGTCAGCCCCAGGCGATAGCGGAGGACCTCACACAGGGTCCAGTGCTCGGGGGCGCCGACCTCGACGGAGTCTCCGTTGATCTTGAGCTTCAGGTTTTGCACGGAGGCATTGTCCTG
>JAKVCE010000356.1 GCA_022447405.1 Planctomycetota bacterium
AGATGCCCGTGTCGTGCCCGTCTGAGAAGCGGATCGCCAGAGCATAGTGGCCCACGAGCTGCACATCTGCGGTCAGGAGATCTGCGGGGACGCTCGCTGGGTCATGAACGCGCCTGCCGGTCACCTCATCTACGCAGTTCGCGCACTGGCAGATGGAGCGCAGCGCTGGCGCGCTCAAGCTCGTCTTCAACCCATCCGCCCACTCGATGTCGATGCGCGAGGGGTCGCTCTTCGTGATGACTCGGGGAGTGTCCGGGGCGCTCATCGTTTTCCGTGGATCTCAAACGCGCGCGGCGGTGGTGGGCGGGACCGGACTTGAACCGGTGACCCCCTGATTTTCAGTCAAGTGCTCTACCAACTGAGCTACCCGCCCACGGGCGCACCTCTCCGGCGCGCAGCGGGGCATGATGCCCACAGAGGCCTTGGGGGTCAATCCGAGAGAGAGGATTCAGTGAGCGCCGCGCGCGCCGCCTCTACGTCCCGGGCGATCTGTGCGCTCAGCTCTTCGAGCCCCTGAAAGCGCTGCTCTTCGCGGATGTGAGACACAAACTCCAGCTCGAGGAACTCCCCGTAGAGGTCTCCCTCGAAGTCGAGGAGCAGCGCCTCCACCTGCGGCCGCTCAGACGGCACCTCGTCTACGGTGGGCCGGAAGCCGATGTTCACGACCGCCCCATGGCGCTCCTGCTCTTGGCTGAGGTCACCGGCGGTGACGCGCTTCGCCCTGCAGGCGTAGACGCCGGTCGGGGGTGAGAGCTCATGCCGCAGGTCCAGGTTCGCGGTCGGAAAGCCCATCTCCCGCCCCAACCCCTTGCCCTCGACGACCTCACCGAAGACGGAGACCCGCCTCCCCAACATGGCCTCCGCGCCGGCGAGGTCACCGAGCTCGACGGCCTCCCGGATCGCGGTGCTAGAGACCGCGCGCCCAGAGACGACGACCTTCTCGGAGACATGGACCGTGTGTCCTAATTCACGCAAGAGCGCCGGCATGCCTGCCCGATCCAAGCCGAACTTGCTGTCGAAGCCGAGGACGAACTCTCGCGCGCCCAGCCCCTCGACCAAGGTCTCAGCGATGAAGCGCTCAGCGGGGGTGCTGCGTAGCTCATCGTCGAAGCAGAGCACCAGCGCGTGCTCGACACCCGCGCGCCGGAAGAGCTCGAGGCGGTGCTCTAGAGTCGTCAAGGTGCGGGGAGCCCTGCCCAAGAGGAGCTCCTTCGGGTGTCCCGCAAAGGTCACGACGGAGGAGCGCGCACCCGCCGCGCGAGCACGCGCGAGGTTGTCTGCGAGGATCTGCTGGTGCCCCTTGTGGACTCCATCAAAGACGCCGATAGAGACGACCGCGCCCTCGGGCGGGGGCGCCGGCAGCTCGCTCCTAGAGCGCGTAACGATCACGACTTCGCGACGCCTGAGCTCAGGCGGGGCTCTCCTCTCGCTTCCTGCGCTCTTGATAGCGAGCGACGAGGTCTTGGAGGACGTGCTTGTTTCGGACCTTGTCAGCGGGAGACATGCGGTCCACGAGGAGCACACCTTCGAGGTGGTCAAACTCGTGCTGGATCACGCGGCTCGTGAAGCCAGTGAACTCTTCCTCGTGCTCCTCGCCGTCGACGCTGAAGAAGCGCACCTTGCAATGGTCTGGTCTGCGCACCTCGGCGTAGACGCCGGGGAAGGAGAGGCAGCCCTCCTCATAGGAGGTCTCTGCCCCGGTGCGCTCGAGGATCTCCGGGTTGACGAGGACGCGGTCGTCTCCCTCCTCGCCCGTGGGGTTCATGACGAGGACGCGCGTGCGCAGTCCGACCTGCGGCGCGGCGAGGCCCACTCCGTTGCTCGCGTGCATCCTCTCGAGCATCCCAGCTGCGAGGGCGGTGAGCCCCTCATCAAAAGAGGTGACAGGCTCGGCGGGTTTGCGGAGCAGCGGGTCGGGGTAGAGGGTGAGGTCGTATTCGGGGAGCTCTTCAGTCATGGCGATTCTCTGCGGGGCCTGCCCCGCTGGAGCTTCTCTCTCCGCGCAGGGGTTCCCATGCATTTGTACAGGGGCGTTTGGCTCCCCTACGAGGGCAGGATAACCCCTTCGTTGACGCTCTCCTGCGCTGCCCCTATCCTTTTTCGCCCATTCCTGCGCCAGAGGAGGCGCTCCGAGCGTGCGGGAACGGGTCGCGGCAACTCCCCAAGGCCGCCCATAAGCAAATTGGTCGACTACTCAAAGCACATCCAGAAGGCCGAAGAGGCCACGCGCAGGCGAAACTACGACTTCGCGATCGAGCTTTATCAGCAGCTCTTAGAGATCGAGCCTGATCAGGGCGACGCTCGGGCGGGGCTACGCAGGGCGCTGAAGCTCCGCGCCGAGCAAAAGAAGGGCGGAAAGCTGTTCGCCAAGATCGGCGGCGCAGGGCCGCTCGCTGCAGCCAAGACCATGGTGAAGGCCAAGCGCTGGGACTCCGCCATCAAGAGCTTGGAGAAGTTCCTCGCTGGGAACCCGCTGGACGTCTCCGCGAACCTGCTGCTCGGGGAGTGCTGTGAAAACGCCGAGCACTTCCACTCCGCCTGCGCTGTCTATGAGTTCATCGCTGAGATCGCGCCCAAGAACAGCGAGGGGCTGCGGCGTGCAGGTGCGATGATGTACCGCACGGGTGATCACGTGAGAGCCCTTGAGTTCTATGAGCGGGCGCTTGAGATCGACCCGCGCGACCAAGACGCCATCAAGGCGCGCAAGGACCTCGCCGCAGAGACAGCGCTCTCGCAAGGTCGCTACGAGTCTGTCGGGCATAGCCGCGAGCAGATCAAGGACAAGGAACAGGCGGCCTCGTTGGAGCGTGGGCAGCGCATC
>JAKVCE010000357.1 GCA_022447405.1 Planctomycetota bacterium
CGCGGTCGCTGCCCGGCTGGTCCCTCTCGCCTTAGGCAGCGACACCGGCGGCTCCGTACGACAGCCCGCGGCGCTGTGCGGGGTCTACGGATACAAGCCTACCTACGGCCGCGTCTCGCGCTACGGCCTCGTCGCCTTCGGCTCCTCCCTCGATCAGGTCAGCCCCTTCGCCCCCAGCGCCCGCGACCTCGCCCACTGCATGAGCGTGATCGGCGGCCATGACCCGCGGGACTCCACCTCCCTTGAGCTCCAAGCCCCCAGCCCTGCGATGGACGGCGAGGCATCGCTCGCTGGCCTGCGAGTCGGCGTCCCCAAGGAGCACTTCCCGCCGGAGCTGGACGAGGGCACCCGCGCTGCCTGCGAGGCCCACCTCGCCCGCCTCGAAGAGCAGGGCTGCGAGCTCGTTGAGGTCTCCCTCCCCCACGCCTCCTTCGCCATCCCCACCTACTACGTCGTCGCGACCGCGGAGGCCTCCAGCAACCTCGCCCGCTTCGACGGCGTCGCCTATGGCCAGCGCGTCGAGGGCGACGGCAGCTTGAACTCCATGTTCGCCGCGACCCGCGCCGCGGGCTTCGGCGACGAGGTGAAGCGCCGCATCCTGATCGGCACATACGCCCTCTCCGCTGGCTACCAGGACGAGTGGTACGGCCGCGCGACCCGCGCCCGCACCCTCCTGCGCCGCGACTACGAGGCAGCCTTCGAGCGCTGCGACGTGATCGCCGCGCCGACCTCCCCCACCGTCGCCTTCCCCTTGGGCGAGCGCACCGAGGACCCGGTCTCGATGTACCTCGCCGACATCCTCACGGTCTCCGCGAGCCTGGCCGGGCTCCCCGCTGTGAGCGTCCCTGCGGGCTTCGCTGCGCCCGCAGATGACCCCGCGAAGCGCCTCCCCGTCGGGCTGCAGCTCACGGGACCCCACGCTGAGGACGAGCGCCTCCTCCAGGTCGCAGAGCTCTTGGAGACGACGAGCGATCATCACCGGAAGACTCCGGCAGGGGGCGCGGCGTGAGCTGGCAGCGCGACGGCGACGTCTGGATCTCGCCGGAGACCGGCGCGCGCTGGGTCCCGACCATCGGGCTCGAGGTGCACGCGCAGCTCTCCACCAAGACCAAGCTCTTCTGCGGCTGCGAGGTCAGCTTCGGCGCGCCTCCGAACACCCGCACCTGCCCTGTCTGCACGGGCCAACCCGGCGCACTCCCAGTCCTCAACGCCGGCGTGCTCGACCTCGCCGTACGCGCCGCCATCGCCCTCGGCGCCGAGGTCGCGCGTGAGACACACTTCGATCGGAAGAACTACTTCTACTGCGACCTCCCGAAGAACTTCCAGACCTCGCAGTACGACCACCCCTTCTGCTCGGGCGGCGGCGTCAAGCTCTCCAGCGGCACCTTCATCCGCTTGAACCGCATCCACATGGAGGAGGACGCCGGCAAGACGATGCACACCGATGCGGGCTCCTTGGTCGACCTGAACCGTACAGGCGTCCCCCTCATCGAGAGCGTCACCGAGGCGGACCTCTCTTCGCCGGAGGACGCCTACGAATATCTCACGCGCTTCCGCGAGGTCCTGCAGTTCGCCGGGGTCTCCACCGCGGACATGGAGAAGGGCGAGCTGCGCTGCGACGTGAACGTCTCGGTGCGTCCTGAGGGCGAAGAGGGACTCCGGACGAAGGTCGAGGTGAAGAACTTGAACTCCTTCCGCCACGTCCAGGCCTCCCTCGAGCACGAGATCCCGCGCCAGGTCGCGGCCTATGAGGCAGAGGGCGAGGGCGCCGTCGTCCAAGAGACCCGGCTCTATGACCCAGAGCGCGAGGAGACTCGCACCATGCGCGTGAAGGAGGGCGAGAGCGACTACCGCTACTTCCCCTGCCCGGACCTCCCCAAGCTGCACCTCAGCGAGGCGCTCATCGAGGAGCAGCGCGCCCTCTTGCCAGAGCTCCCCGAGGCGCGGCGCGCGCGCTACCAAGCGGAGCTGGGGCTCTCTGAGTATGACGCTGGCGTCCTCACGGGCTCACGCGACACAGCGGACTACTTTGAGGAGGCGGCGGAGCGCTCCGGCGACGCCAAGGCCGCTGCCAACTGGGTCTCAAACGAGCTCCTGCGCGCGCTCGGGGCAGGCGAGTTGGAGGCAGGCTCTCTCAGAGAACTCTCCCTCCGTCCGAGCGATCTCTCCCTCGTCATTGAGAAGGCCGCTTCGGGTGAGCTCCACTCCAAGGGCGCACGCGAGCTCGTCAGGGAGTGTCTGCGCACAGGCGCGGGCGTCGACGAGACGATCCAAGCCCTCGGTCTCGACGAGGTGATCGATGACTCCGAGCTGGAGGGCTGGTGCAGGGAGGCCCTCGAGGCCAACCCGCGCGTCCGCGAAGAGGTCCTCGCAGGCAAGGACAAGGCGCTCGGCGCCTGCATCGGCCCGGTGATGAAGGCCTCAGGCGGCAAGGCAGACCCGAAGCGCATCACGGAGGTGTTGAAGGGGCTCATCGAGGGCGGCTCGTGACAGCGCCCAATGAGTCTGTGGACCCGAGCGTCGTCCACGTGAGCGAGCTCGTCGACCTCGACGCCCTCGGCCCCGGGCACCGCCCGCCGACCCCTGCAGAGCTCCGCGCCGCCCTCCCCAGGGGCTGGGTCCTCGAGCCCGACAACGAGCACGCCCGCCGCGACCTGCGCCTCTTCTTCATCCGTCGGCTCCTTGTATTCATTCGCCTCCACAGCATGCCTGGGAGCCCTTTCAAGAATTGGCCTCTTCTGGCCAAGCTTGCCATAGTGCATTGCTGGGCAGAACCTCCAGCACACCTTACAGGCAGGACC
>JAKVCE010000358.1 GCA_022447405.1 Planctomycetota bacterium
GGCGATGTCGTCGTGGCCCGCTTCGAGCGCGGCGGGGAGGAGATGGAGACCACCGTCACCCTCGAGAGCCGCGAATTGGAGTGACTCTCAGTCGCGCCACTCGGCGATGAAGACGTTGGTCTCGCCGGCCTTGTTGTTGCCGCGGTTGGAGGCGAAGGCGAGGTAGCGGCCGTCGTGGGAGAACATCGGGAAGCAGTCAAAGTCCTCGTCGAAGGTGACGCGCTCTAAGTTCTCTCCGTCGACGCCGATCATGTAGAGGTCGAAGTTGATGGGGCCGGTGCCCGGCCAGGTGTGGTTGGTGGAGAAGAGGATCTTCTCATCGGAGGGGTGGAAGTAGGGGGCGAAGTTGGCCTCGCCCAGGTCTGTGACCTTTTGGCGGTTCGAGCCGTCGGCGTCGATCACGTAGAGCTCCATCTTTCCCGGGCGAACCTGGTGCTTCGCGAGCGTCTCCTTGTAGTCCGCGATCTCCTCATCCGATTCGAACTCGGTGGCGCGGAAGACGATGCGGTTGCCGTCGTGGCTGAAGAAGGCGCCGCCGTCGTAGCCGAGGGTGTCAGTCACCTGGTGGAGCGCTCCGCCGTCGAGGTCGCAGCTCCAGAGTTCGATGTCGCCTGAGCGGGTGCTCGTGAACACCACGCGGTCGCCGACGGGGGAGACCGTGGCTTCGGCGTCGTAGCCAGGGCGCTCCACGAGGGGGCGCTCGGCGCCGGTCTCGAGGTCTTGGACGTAGATGTCGTACTCAGGATGAAGGGGCCAGACGTAGCCGCGGTCGAAGCTGGGCCTGGCTGGGCAGGCAGCGTGTGCAGCGTGGGTGGAGGCGTAGAGGACCTCCTCGTCACCAGGCATGAAGTAGGCGCAGGTCGTCACGCCGCGACCGCTCGAGACCTGGTGTACGCCGCCCTCGGCGTCGCTCACGAAGATGGCGTCGCAGGTGGTCTCGGTGGTGGAGTCCTCGCGCGCCTGCCAGGTGAGGCGGTCGCCTGCGAAGGACCAGTAGGCCTCTGCGTTCTGGCCCCCGTCGGTGAGCTGCCAGAGGTGGGCGAAGTGCACCTCGCCGTCACGGATGAGGTGATCGGCCGGCACCGCGCCGGGGATCGGGGCGGGGGCGGTGCAGGCCGGGAGGAGCAGCAGGAGGAGGTGGTGAGCTCGCATCGTGAAGGTCAGGGGTCAGGTGAGGTTCAGCTGCGCGGGGGCGGCACGGGGTCGTGCCCGCCCTTGCAGAAGGGTTGGCAGCGCATGATGCGCCAGACAGAGAGTGGGAGCCCGCGAAAGACGCCATGCACTCGGATCGCGTCGATGGCGTACTGGCTGCAGGTAGGAGAGAAGCGGCAGGTCGCCGGGGTGTAGGGGGAGATGAAGCGCCGGTAGAGCTTGAGGGGCGCGGTGAACAGTTGCCCGAGGAGGCTCATGCGCTCGGCTCCTCTCGGGTAGAGCGCTTCGTGAAGCGCGCGTGGGCTTTGCTGGCGAGCTTGACGAGCTCAGCGCGGGTAGCGGCGAGCTCAGGCTGAAGGGCAGAGGCCGCGGGGATCAGGACGAGGTCACAGCCCTTGGGGAGCGCGTCGTACTCCAAGCGGAAGGCCTCGCGGAAGACGCGACGGACGCGGTTGCGCTTCACCGCTGAGCGCCAGACGCGCTTCCCGACCGAGAGGCCGAGGCGCGTGTGCTCCTCGCCGTGCTCAAAGGCGACGACCTGCATAATGGAGCCCTTGGCGCGGCCCCCCCGGCGGTAGGCGCGGGAGAACTGAGCGCCGCTCTTCATGCGGTTGTGCGGGCGAAATCGGCGACGGGCTGCCATCGGAGCGTGGGGGGCTGGGGCGAGCGGAGTAGGATACGCGAGAGCGATGGGAGGCGACCACGGCAACTTCATCAACGGGCGCTGGCGCGCGGCAGGACCCGGCGAGGGCTTCGTCGTCGCGGGGCCGATGGGGGAGGAGCTCACGCGCAGACCGCGCAGCACCGCTCATGAGCTGGAGGAGGCTCTCGGCGTCCTGGAGGGCTCGAGCCAGGCTTGGTGGGAGCGCGCGGCGAGTGAGCGCGTCGAGGCGGTGCGTGCGATGGACATCGTGGGGGCTCTGGGGGATGGGGCGGGAGCCCTGGGCGTGAGGCTCGGGTTGGATGAGGCGGGCGCGCTGGGGCTCCTCTCAGAGGATCTGGGGAAGGTGGAAGCGTTGGAGTCGATCGAGGTCAGCGGCCCTGGGGTCGCGTTGGTCCGCGCGGCTCCCACGGCGCTCTTCTCAGGTCTCACACCTCTCATCGAGAGCGCGCTCTCCCGCGGCTGGTGCGTGCTCCTCCTAGCCGACCCCACGCTGCCTTGGTTGGCTGAGGCTGTCGCGCGCGCCTGGTCTGTGGCGGGCGGCGAGGCGGGCGCTCTCGCGCTCCTGCACGATGATGGCGCCACGACGGCGCGGTCGGTTCTGGGGTCCGGCCAGCTCGTCGGCGTCCTGGCCCGAGACCACGAGGCCCGCCTCGGGGAGCTGCAGGCGGCGCTCTCTCCGTCCAGAGGGAAGGGCTTCGGCGCCGGCGTGGTCGACCCTGGGCGCCCCTCAACGAGCTTCGAAGGCTTCGCCGTGCGCGACGCCACGGCGGCTGTGACCAGCGATCTAGATCCAGAGGAGGAGGCCGAGAAGGTCTGCGAGGCGGCCTTTGGAGCAGCCCTGGCGCTCGGGGGCGAGCGTGACGGCTCGCTTGGTCGAGTCGTCTGCCATGAGGCCCATTTTTCAGCCTTTACGAGGGGGTTCTTGGAGCGGTTCGATGCGCTTGAGAGCGCTTATGGGCCACTCAATCGACACCTTCAGGCT
>JAKVCE010000359.1 GCA_022447405.1 Planctomycetota bacterium
CGTCCGGACCTCGGTCAGGAGGGGCAGGAATCCAGTCGCCGCCACCCGTGACCAGGCGGACGCCCAGCTCTTCGGCGACCTGTCTAGCGTGCGGCGTCACGACGGTCTGCGGGGCGACCTCAAGGGGTCCAGCGCCCGCGCGCCTCACGTCCTCTGCTGTGAGAAATCTCCTCGGCACTGCGCTCGCTCCTAGAGGTGACGGACCAGGTCAGCGTGGGGCCTGGGGATGACGACATCCCGCGCGAGCATCCCACGCTCGGAGGCGACGCTAGCGCCGGTAGTGACGGAGGCGCGCACATCGCTCACCTCACCTGTGACCGTGAAGTAGCTCTTGCCGCCGAGGCCGTTGGCGATGCGCAGCTCGAGGAGGTCGACGGTCGCCTGCTTGAGGGCCGCGTCAGCGGCCTGCACAGCTGAGGCCACCGTGGTCGTCTCGACGACGCCGAGGGCGTCGATCTGCCCGTTGATGCTGCCGCGTCTGCGCAGGCCGAGCTCGACCTGCTCGTGCACCTGCGGCAAGAGCAGTTGATCTACGAGGTCGCCTCCAGCGAGGCTCGCCCCTCTCTCGATCGCGCTCGTGAGGTCATCGACGCTGCCGGTGAACAGCATCACATACTTGCCCGGCTGGACAGGCTCGCTGAAGAGCATCTCGATCTCTGACTCCCAGAGGATGGAGTCCGCCACCTCGATGCCGCGGGCCACGCTGCAGAGCTCCAGCACGGCGACCGCCGCGCCCAGGTGGGCGTCCTCGCGCAGGTTCGGGTTCTCGTCGTTTCTGTTCATGTTGGTCTCCAAGGCTTTGTCCGCGAGGCCCGAGGCCTCACGTCATTTGTCAGGTGTCCTCCGCTCGGACAGGCCCGATCGTACGCCCGTCCTCCAGGTCCATGCGATCAATGATCGCGCTCACCGCCGTCTGAAATCCGACGTCGTGTCCCTTACCGATGCAGTGCCGTGCCGCCCTACCGAAGACGACGAGCACTCGTTCCCCGATGCCCGCGCCGAGGGGGTCGACCGCCACGATAGTCTCGGCCGTCTCATCACCCGTCGTGAAGGGCTGGACGACGAGCATCCGTAAGCCCTCGAGGGTGGGGTCCTTAACGGAGGCCCAGACGTTACCGACCACAGTCCCGACGAGCATCAGGCGCCGCCCCCCTTCGCGAGCTCATGAGAGTCCACGATGCCGACCACGGCTGCCTCCAAGGCGTAGTCGCCGTCTCCACCGCAAGCTACGCGCGCGGCCTTTCCGAAGGCCACCAGCACCTCCTCTCCTACCCCTGCTCCCATGGGGTCTGCGGCGACAACCGGCGTGACCATCGGAGCCGACGGTTCATCCCCGGCGTCGAGCGCCTCCACCACGAGCAGCCGGTGACCCTCCAAGTCCGCGACCTTTCGCGTCGCCCAAACCTCACCGATCACGCGCCCGAGGAACATCAGCCTCCGACCTCCTCCGGGGCTGCGCGTCCAGGCGTCCCCTCCATCGCGCGGTGGATCGCGGCGACCGCCTGCTCGATGTCTGCGTCCGAGCCCGCGAGCCGCAGGCGACCGACCGCGCCGTCATGACCGAGCCCGACGATGCGCACCGCGCTGGCCTTCTCAGCCTCGTTCGCAGCCAAGAGCACGTGGACCGCTGGCGTCACCTCCAGGGTGTAGAGGGTGTCCTTACCCAAGACGAGCATGCCCGCCCTGGTGCGGTTGATGAGCATCGCGTGGTGGTCGTCGATCTGCCGCACGATCTCGTCCGTGAGCAGGTTCGGGGCGATCCCGTCTTCAGCGGAGACGCCGAGCTCTCTCAGGATCGCCTCTCCAGCCATCCGCACCTGCCCCTGGTCCGGGCTGTGAACCTCCAGGGAGCCATAGTGACGCTCCGTGATGAGCGCGCCCGGCCTCACGTCGCAGGTCTTGAGCGCGACGTCGAGGAGGCGGTTGACGACGATGCCTGGGCGCACCTCAAGCCAGAACGCGCTCTCCCCCGCGACGGGGAAGTAACCGTCCGAGTTCGCCGCGATGGTCGCGGCGAACTGCGGCTGCATCTGGTCCAGGTGGACCGCGCCGCGAAGCTCGACGTTCGCAGACATCTCTCCTACGAGATCACCTCACCCCTCCGAAGGAGGAGGAGCGTGAAGATCACTCAGGGGTCTGGGGGATGTACTGCTCCATGTCACCCGCAGGGCGCGGGATGACGTGGACGCTGACGAGCTCGCCGACACGACGGGCAGCTGCGGCGCCGGCCTCGGTCGCCGCCTTTACGGCGCCGACCTCCCCGCGCACCATCACGGTGACGAGGCCTCCGCCAGAGATCTCCTTCCCGAGGAGGGTGACCTTGGCGGCCTTGACCATGGCGTCGGCAGCTTCGACAGCGCCGATGAGACCGCGGGTCTCGATCATGCCGAGGGCTATGTTGGTGTCCATTTGGGTTCCTCGAAGGACTCCGCTAGGGAGTCAGTTTCCTTGGTTGGGTTCCGGTGTGAGAACGGGTGAGTGGAGGGGCGCTCGCATCGCTCAAGCCTTGCAGGCGCCCGTGGTGACTTCGTGATGGGGACAGCCGGTGCAGGGTCCGAGGGGACAGCCCGCGCCAGCTTGGCTCATGATGCTCTGGATCTCAGTCGAGCTCAGCGCTGCGCCGACCTCGGGGGCCTGGGCGCTCTGTGGCGAGCCACCGGTGGCTCTCACCGCCACCTGCGGGCGCTCCAATACGGCTGCAGTGCTGCCGCCCTCCGTCGGCCGAGTGAAGCTCGGGAGGCTCGCGCGGGGCGCCCTCGGTGTCGAGACCTCGCGGACCTCAACGCGCGGCGTCGG
>JAKVCE010000036.1 GCA_022447405.1 Planctomycetota bacterium
TCGAAGTGCTCACTCTTTCGATAGAGAACCCAGCGTGCGAAGCGGATGAGCGGGTTGTCGTTGCATGGCTCGCTCATGATGAGCCTGCCGCCACCCCGAAGCGCCGCGCAGCAGTGAGAGAGGAAGCCGACGTGGTCGCGCGTGTGGTGCAAGCTGCCCTTGCAGAACACGACGTCGAAGCACTGCGGTTGAAAGGGGAGGCGCTCCGCGTCTCCTGTCACGAGCCGCGCGCCGGGGATGTACTCCTCTGAGACGCAGAGCATCGCGTGGCTGATGTCGAGGCCCACGGAGCCAGGGTGCTCCTCCTCGAGCTCCGCGAGGAAGAAGCCCGTGCCGCAGCCGAGATCCAGGATCCGCTCCGCGCCCGCTGGCACGTGCGAGATCATCTCCGCGTGCCAGTCCTGCTGGAAGAGCCGGGAGAACTTGAAGCTGTAGCGGAAGGCGTAGCGCGGCGCGAGGGTACGGTGCAGCTCGATCTGGGCCTGTGAGTTGGTCACTGACATGGTCTAAGAGGAGGCCTCTTCACGCCCTCCATCGTCCAACACGCCTCCTAGACCATCGTGATCTCACGTTGAACAGCGCCCATATCCGAAGAATGAACTGGGCGAGCGTGGGAACCGACCCCTCTGGCTTGGCACCATGCGCCTAACACCGTGCTGAAACACATCGGATCAAACTGGGCTGTCAGCGGCCTCCAGCTCGCCGCGATGATGTGGCTGACGCCCTTCATCCTCACGGAGCTCGGCCCGGACTCTAACGGGGTCTGGGTCACCATCGTCTCGATGACGGGCTTCCTCTCGCTCTTCGTCATGGGCGTGCCCATGAGCACGGTGAAGCACATCGCAGAGCACGTCGCGCGCGGTGACACAGAGCGAGCCAACGGCGCGATCGGGACCAGCGCAGGGATCAGCTTCGGGCTGGCTGGGTGCGCGCTCGCCGTGAGCGTCCCGCTCTACTTCGCCTTCGAGCGCGGCCTCCTCTCCAGCGCCTCCTGGTCCCTAGACGAGCTCACGCTCGACGAGGCGCGCGTCGCGTGGTGGATCATCACGGCGCAGGTCTGCAGCGCCTTCGTCATGCGCTTGCCGCTCGCGATCTTCGACGCCCACCGTGACTTCGTCACGCGCAACCTCCTCTTAGCCACGGCGCTCGCGCTGCGCGTCGCCCTGGCCTTCGCGCTCCTCACCTGGAGGCCGAGCGTCTCGACCCTCGCCTGGTGCCCCGTGGGAGTGCAGCTCTTCGAGTGGGCTGGCGCCCTCATCCTCCTGCGGCGCCGCCACCCTGACATCCGCTTCTCCGTCAAGGCCTTCGACAAGGGGATGGTCCGCGAGATCGTCGGCTTCAGCCTCTTCGCGACCCTCGTAAACGTGGGGACGATGCTGGCCTTCCGCTCGAACGCGATGATCATCGGCGCGTTCGGGAGCGCGAGCGATGTCACGGACTTCGACATCGGGAACAAGTTCTTCGAGCCCCTGGTCGGGATCATGATCGCGGTCGCCTCGGTCGTCCTCCCTACCAGCGCGCAGCTCGACACGCAGGGACGAAGATCAGAGCTCTCTCAGGTCTTCCTGAAGTGGTCCAAGGTGTGCGTCTCGATCGCGCTCCTCGTCGGCACCTACCTCCTCGTCCTCGGCCCGCGCTTCCTCGCCGTCTGGATCGAGCCCCGCTACGAGGACGCCTCTGGCGGCGTCTTGCGGATACTCATGGCCTCCTTCCTCTTCTACCTCCCGGTCCGAGGGGTCGCGCTCCCGATCCTCCTCGGTCTAGGAGAGGCCAAGCGCCCCGCCGTGGGGCTCCTGAGCATGGGCGTAGTGAACATCTGCCTCTCCATCTACCTGGTGCGGGACCACGGGATCATGGGCGTCGCCTTCGGGACGGCGATCCCCAACGTGCTCTATGCCTCGTGGGTCTTGCGGGAGGCCTGCAGGGCGCTCGATGTCAGCGTCGGCGCGTGGTGCGCCCACGTCCTCGGCCGCGCCCTGCCCGCGGCGCTGCTCCCCGCTGCGGGCCTCTACTGGCTGCTCCAGAAGCATCCGCCACAGGACATGCTCGCGCTCTGCATCGCAGGCGCTGGGAGCGTGCTCCTCTTCGCGCTCCTCTGGGTCGGCTTCGTCTATCGCGGGGACCCGGACTTCCGGCGCGGCGCTGCGGACTAGCCCTCGCGCTGTCCGCCGCTCGGGGGCGCGGCCATCCCGAGGTGTCCGAGGACCCCGAACAAGATGAGGTTCCCGAGCTGCACGAGGTGAGCGCTCACTCCGATCGCGAGGGCGAGCTCTTTGTCGATGCCCCAAAGGCTCATCCCCAAGACCCAGCCGCCCTCCTGGGTCCCGAAGCCTGCGAAGCCGTTCACCGGCAGGGTGTTCGCGAGCGAGGCGAAGCCTGACGCGAGGACGCTCGGGGCCACGACCGCCTCGCCATCGGGCCAGCCGAAGGCGAAGAGGAGCACGGAGTAGAACCCGACCACGCCTCCCCACAGCACGAACGAGAGCATCGTCGCTCGAGACAGACCGCCGCCGGCGCCCGCCTGCTCAAGGGCATCACCGAAGCGGCCCACGACGCCCAAGAGCTTCGCTCCAAACTTGGTGCGGTCGAGCCGGACCAGGCGCAACACGCTAGCGAAGAGAGAGACGACCCGGCCGCGCATGATGCAGACGAGCATGGTGACTAGGCACAAGGCGGTGAAGAGCACACCGTAAGAGAGGAGCGCCGAGAGCTGTTGTGCGAGCTCCTCTGCCGAGGCCTCGGTCGCGCTCTGGGACAGGAGCAGCGGTGAGAGCAGGGTCACCGCGGCCAAGCAGGCGGTGAGGACGAAGAGGTCGAGGAGACGGCTCACGAGCAGGGAGGCCACGCTCGCGCGCGCGGGGACTCCGCCCACCTTGGAGGAGTAGAGCACGAAGGTAGCCTCGCCTGATTTCAGGGGGAGCACATAGGCCGCGAGGTTGTGGGCAGAGCTGACAGACAAGACCTGCCAGAAGGGCGGCCTGAGCTCCTCCGGCGTCAGGACGGCGAAGCGCCAGGCCCTGAGGAGGTAGATCCCAGCGTGCACCGCGAGGGCCGCCGACCACTGGGTCAGGCTGATGCCCTTGAGGGTCTCAGAGATGTCGGAGAGCTCAATCCCACCCCAGTGAATGACCGCCCACAGGAGCCCCCCTGCCAGGGAGACAGAGGCGGCGAGGCGAAGGGAGGCTTTCATGGGCTCTTGGACAGCGGCGGCGGGTGAACGCCACCACTGCTATCGGCCCCTCAGTCGTACCGCACGTGCGTCCCGCCGGAGTCCTCTGCCAACCACTCCAGGATCTGGAACGAGCCGCCGACCGCGATCGAGTTGATCTCGATGTCCCGCTCGGCGTTCCAGCGCTGCACGTGCTCCCTGATCTCGAAGGGGTCGATCACGTCCCCGGTCGAGGGCTCGCCGTCCGAGAGGACGAAGATCGTGTCCACGTCCGGGTCCTCAAAGGCCTGGCGGAGCGCGCCGTAGAGGTTCGTCCCACCCATCGCGCCGAGGCGATCGACGAACTCCTTCGCCTCATCGCGGCTGCGCGCGCCGGCGTCCTGGACACCATCTTCGAGCCACGGATCGACGCCGCCTGAGAAGGTCAGGATGTTGAAGAGCGCCTTCTGATCGAGGCCGTCGATGCACTTCTTCAGCTCTCGCTGCGCCACCGTGATGCGCGGCTCGCCCTGATCACCGACGTACTGCGCCCGGGTCACCTCGTTCATCGAGCCCGAGACGTCGATGATGAAGATCACGCGGTGCGAGATGATCCGGATCCCGAAGAACTTGACCGCGGTCACCTGCCGCAGGCGTCGCTCCTCTTCCTCCTTTCGGCGCTTCCTGAGCTCGCTCTTGGAGATGGGCTTGAAGCCTGCGCCCTCCTTATCCCACCAGGCCTCCCAGTTTCCCCAGCGCGTCCGGAAGGGCTGGCCCGTGAGGTCGAAGAGGGTGTCGGCGAACTCGTGCGCCATGCGCCCCTCTTCGCTCTTCATCTGCGCGATGATCTTCCCGACTGACTCCGGCACCCGCGCCTCCTCGAGGAGCTTCAGGGCCGCGAGGCGCGTGGACCAGTCGCTGTGATTGAGGGCTTGGTAGAGGTGTTCCATGTGCTCCCTGCCACGCTCCGCGACGGCTCCGAGCGCCGCGTTTCGTACGACCGCTTCCTCTCCCTCCAGGTACCCGAGGAGCTCAGCCTCCCACTCCTCGTCGCCCTTCAAGATCCCATCGAGTGCGACGACGCAGGCCGTGACCATGAGCGGGTCCTTCGCCTTCTTGAGCGCAGACTCCAAGTCCTTCTTGGCGGCCTCGTCCTCGCGCTCGGCGAGCGCCTCAGCGGCCGCCACCGCGACGGCGAACTCCTTGTCCTTAAGCATCCTGCCGATGGACTTCGTCAGCTTGGGGTCGTCGAGGCCGCGCGCGGCCCGAAGGTAGAAGAGCTTCTCGTGTGCCTTGCCCTTACCGACCTTCTTACCGAGAGAGCTGTTGAGCTTGTCATCTCCGAGCGACACGAGCATGTCCGCCAAGGCCAGGCGCAGCTCCATCGGCGTGATGAAGGCCTCTCCCACCTTGATGAACTCCTTCGACACCGAAGCGCCGTTCAGCTTCATCAGGATCTGTGCGGCGACGATTCGGTTTGGCGCGAACTCTTCGAGGCGCCCGAAGGTGTCGCTGGCGAGCGCCTCAACACGTCCCCCGGTCTCCTTCTCGCCGATGTGCTCTAAGGCCATTCGACGAACCGCGGGGTTCCGATCTTCCGTGGCGCCATAGAGCTGCTCGACGTCGAACTTCTTGCAGATCGCGCCGAAGGCGAGCTCCCTGATCACCGGCAGGTTGTGGACCTTGAGCTCCTTCGGCTCGTCCTCCTCATCTCGCCCACGCCGCCGGCCTTTGGGTTTGCGTCCCCCACCGTCGGCGGAATCGTCGTTGGCCTTGCGGTCGTATAGCTCTCTGTACCAGGTGTGGTCCTCCGTCGTGGAGAGGCGCGTGTGCGCCTCCATCGCGTCCTCTCTGACGACGTCTTCTGCAGAGGACTCGATGATCATGCGCAGGAATGCGCGGCCCTTGCTGCGGCACTTGCCCAAGGCGTCGATCGCGCCGTCACGGAGCTCGCGCTCCTTGGAGCCGACGGCGACGTCCATGATCTTCTGCAGGGCGAGCTGCTCAGCGTCCGCGACGCCGTCGAGCTTGCCGAGCGCCTTGAGCGCCTCGAGGCGCATGAAGATGCTCGCCATCGAGTCGTAGGCCTCGACGAGACCCTCTGCGGCAGCCCTCGACTTGAAGTCTGCGAGCTCTTCAAAGAGCGCTGGGTCCGCCTGGTCGGTGCTCTTGGTGAGCTCTGCGATGAGCTCAGCCTCGTCAGCGACGCTGAGCTCCAGCGGCGCACGCGTAAGGGTCAAGAGCGGGCACGCGAGGGCGAGGAGGGTGATCTTGAACATATTGATTAGGCGCGAGAGGGCGCGGTCGGGTTCCAGAGACGGCCCTGATTCTCGGAGGCCCCCACTGAAGGTGTCAACTTCTGCCCCCGCAGAGGTCGATACCTCGGGACTGCCCCTCCACCTACCAAGGAGCCCCCGTGATCCGCCAAGACCCCGACCGACTGCGTGAACAAGCCGCCCGCCGCCTCCTGCGAAGGATCCGTGATCTGAACCTCGGAGACGGGACCGTCCACCTGCAGGACGGGCAGACGGTCCGGATCACAGGCTGCACGAGCCTCGACCACCCCGTCGAGCGCGGGGTCCGCTACCGCATCAGCTTCAGCGACGGCTCGACAGAGGTCGTTGAGCTCGAGTGGAAGGATGGGCGCATCTTCGCGAGGCGCACACGAGAGGACAAAGAAGAGCTCGACTGCGAGGCCTCCTTCGGCCTGAACGGTCACCCCACGGGGCTCGTAGAGCTCGCCGGCCTGCGCTCCTCCATCGACCTCTCCACGGCCTCGCCAGAGGACTTCGAGGAGCTCTTGGGCCGCATCGTCGAGGCGACGGTCGCCGTCGCCTGAGCTAGAGGCGAGCGCGCTTGCAGATGAGGTCCGCGAAGAGACCCATGGTCAAGATCTGCATCGTCGCGACGAAGAGGAGCACCGTCTTGTCACCGAGGTTCGGCGGGCTCTCCCAGAACAGGTCGTAGCCCAGTGAGGCGGCGAAGCCCAGGCCCACGAACCAGGTCAACGGATAGAAGACCTTCAGCGGGTTGAAGTAGAGCACCGTCTTCACGATCAAGGCGAGGAAGCCGAGGGTGTCTCGGATCGGTCTGATCTTGGAGCGGCCCTTCCGCGCGGCGTAGTCGATCGGCAGGTACTCGATGTGGTGATGATTCGTCAGCGCCGCGAGGGTGATCGTGGTGGTGAAGCTGAAGCCCTTGGGCAAGATCCCTCTGTAGGCCAAGACAAAGTCTCTCTTGAACGCGCGCAGCCCCGAGTTCAGGTCGGGGATCGGGAACTCGGCGAGGAAGGAGGCGAGCTTCCGCAGGAAGGCCTTCGCCGGCCGGCGGATGAGCGGGATGTGGACGTCCGCGCCTGTGCGTGACCCGATCGCCATGTCCGCACCATCCTTGACGATCTCCACGAGCTCCCCGATCCGATCCTCGGGGTAGGTGCCGTCCGCGTCCGTGATGACGACGATGTCGTGCTTCGCGGCGGCGAAGCCCGTGAGCAGCGCGGCGCCGTAGCCCTCGTTCCTGGGCTTCTCGATCACTCGTAAGGAGCTGAACTCCTCCGCGAGCCGCTTCAACGCCGCGCGGGTCCCGTCCGTCGAGCCGTCGTCGACCACGAGGATCTCGAGCTCGCCCTCGTCAAAGCTGAGCCCGCCGAGCCTGCGGACGACCCCCTCGATCCCGTCCTCCTCGTTGAACGCCGGGACGACGATAGAGGTCCCGGTGTACGCCGCCTGCGGCGCCGCGTCAGCGCGCTCTGTCAGAGAGCTCTCGATGGGCTGTGTCATGGTCTCGCTCACTAGAGGTCTAGGCCGCCGGCTCAGGACGACCAATGGAGCATACCCCCCGAGGGAGGCCGAATCACAGGGACCGACCCCTTCCGAGAGTGAGCGCCTTCTTGGTCATGCCCGTGAGGCCTAGCCCTTTGAGCTCCTCCACCCCGACCCAGGCCCACTCAGGCGGCAGCCCGTCCTCCCCTAGGGCGGCCCTGTACACCCTCGCGGTGATCTTGTGACGAGTGATCGTGTGACGCAGCTCGCCGAGCTCTCCCCGCGCGAGGAGGGACAGCTCGACCTCTGCAGGGAACAAGCGGGCCTCCCCGCTGGCGAGCTCGCGGGTAGGGAGCTCCCAGAGGCCGGCCATCCGGCCCTCTGCGCCGCGGCGCCGCAGCAGGACGCGGCCGGCCTCCTCGACGAGGAAGAGCTCGAGCTCGACGTCGACGGGCGCTGGCCTCGCAGGCAAGACAGGGAGCGCGCGCTCGACGCCCGCAGCTCGCCCCTCGCAGAGCGCCTCGACAGGGCAGCCTCCGCACCTGGGCTCTCGCGGCGAGCACACCGTCGCGCCGAGCTCCATGAGCGCTTGGTTCCAAGAGGCGGGGTCACCGACGCCATCAACGAGGTTCGCCGCGAGCTCCTCCAACTCCCTGCGCGCCGCCGCTCTCGTGACGAGCCCTTCGACGCGGAACCACCTCGCGAGCACGCGCTGGACGTTGCCGTCCATGAGCGGCTCCTCGAGGCCGTATGCGATGGAGAGCACCGCTCCCGCCGTGTACGCGCCGACGCCTGGGAGCGCCTCTGCCTCCTGACGTCTCCTCGGGAACTCGCCGCCGTGACGCTCCACGATCAGAGCCGCGGCAGCGTGGAGCCTGCGCGCGCGGGAGTAGTAGCCGAGCCCGCTCCAGAGCGCGAGCACATCATCCACCTCAGCGTCCGCGAGGGCCGCGACCGTCGGGAAGCGCTTCATGAAGCGCATGAAGTAAGGGATCACGGTCTCGACCCGGGTCTGCTGCAACATCGACTCGCTGATCCAGACCGAGTAGGGATCCTCTGACCTGCGCCAGGGCAGGTCGCGCTTGTGGCGCGCATACCATGAGAGGAGCCCTGCGCGGAGGGCCGCGCGGCGCTCATCGGACACTCTCTCCTGGACCTCAGTCACGTCTCCGCGATTCTCCGCTCGTGCGCGCTCTCGCGCTAGGGCTCATCCGCCTGGATCGGCGCCGTTGCGCGACGGAGCAGTTCCTCGCACGATAGCGCCCGTGCGATCCCTCACCCTCGGACTCCTGACAGGCCTCCTCGCCTCAGCCATGCGCGCGCCGCTCGGGCTCGAGCTCGTGCAGGTCACCGCGACGCCAGCCGCTGTCTCCGTCGCATACCGCGCCGTCGCGTTCCTGCTCCTGGCCATCGCGCTCCTCGCGGGCAGAGGTCGCGCAGGCGAAGGCCTGACTCCCCTGCCCTTCCTCTCGGGCGCGCTCCTGGGCGTCGCGACACACGGCCTCTTCTTGGGCTACACCCCAAAGAGCCACATGGGCGCGGTGCTCTTGACCGCGGCCTTGGGTGCCGCGCTCTGGTACACGGCGCGGGGGCTGCTCGGACCGGAGGTCGAGGCAGAGGAGCCTACGACGCCTGACGGAGAAGAGGGCGCGGGCGAGGTCCCGACAGCGACCCCCGTCGCGCACGCGCTCATCGGGGCTGGCCTGGCCCTCGCCCTCGAGGGCGTCTACCGACACCTGCGCCTCTTAGGCGCTGGGACATCCGCAGATGACAGCGTCTTCGCCACCGCCTTCCTCGCCCTCACCTTGGCCGGCGCAGCCTCGTTCCGATCCGTCGTCCGCTCCACCACCTCCAAGACGCTCTGCTTGGCCGGTAGCGCGCTGGGGGCGTGGGCCTCCCTCCAGCTCTTGAGCGGCCTCTCCACCCCGAGGGGATTGGACCGCTACCTGCGCTGGTTCGACCTCGACACCTCCCTGCACGGGACGTTCTTCTACGACGCGCTGCTCGCGAGCGTCGTCCTCGTCGTGCCCGCGTTCCTCTTAGGTGCAGGCTTCCAAGGGCTCCACCGTCGCTCCAACCTCGCCGGGCTCAGCGCGGGGGCTGCGATCGGTCTGATCATCTCGCCCTACTGCCTCACCCCGCTGATCCTCAACAAGACCTTCGACAGCCCGTTCGTGGCGCACGAGTTCCCCGCGAGCCAGCTCATCCCTTGGGGCGCGGCCGTGGCCTTCCTGGGCGCAGCCTTGCACCTGGTGCGCCACCCTGGCTTCGCGCGCTGGGCCGCCCTCTCCTTCTTTGTGGTCTCCCCCCTGCCGTTCATCGCCCAGCCAGACGCCATCCGGATCTTGGCGCCGTGGCAGCGGCGCGCACCGCAGCCGAAGCTCATGGTCGACACGCCGCAGGGGCTCTTCACGGTCGAGCCGACTGAGTTCGACGTCGACGTCGTGACCTTAGACCGCCGCCTCATCACCCCCACAGGCCTGGACGCCTCCACCGACCGCCTCCAGCTCGAGGCGGCGGTCGGAGCGCTCCCCAAGGAGCTGCGCGACAGCCGCGACTTCCGCGTCCTCCTCCTCGGTCAATTGACGCCAAAGCGCGCGCTCGCGCTGCTCTCCCTCGGCGCCGGGACGATCGACAGGACCGCGTCCTGGCACGACCTGATGCCGCTCTTGGAGTTCCACTTGTTCCACTCCGTGCCGCGCCCAGAGGGGCTCCCTCTCTCACCGGGCGAGGCCCGCGCCAAGCTCCGTGAGGGCGGCTACGACCTCGTCATCGCCCCCTCGATCCGGGGTGAGCAGCCCACCACCCGCAACTTCGCCTCTGGTCCAGATACGGTCACGGTCGTCTGGTTTGACGCCGCGGGGGGGATCGCTCACGAGGCGCTCGGGGCTGAGGTGCTCCTCTCGACCGCGACCCTCGAGGACCTCTCCGTCGGCGTCGTGCACGGAGTCGAAGAGCGACGAGCGCGGGCGGGAGACCTCTTGATCGACGCTGGCCCCAGGCTCAGCCGCAGCTCGCCTTGGAGCCTCCTCGGGATGCGCATCCATGAGCGTGAGCAGCGCGCGCGCGCGCAGATGGCGAGGCGCCTTGGCGAAGCGGAGAGCGCAGGGGTTGGCGCGCTCCTCGCGGAGGGGCTCGACCTGCACTTCAACGCGCAAGCGCACTCCTCCCCTTACGAGACCCTCGCGGAGCGGATCGAGCTCAGCGACGAGGCGCTTGAGGTGTGGAGCTCCGCTGGACTGAGCCAGCCAACGAGTCGTGCGGCCACAGAGATCCTCGGGGCGGCGGGGCGAGTGCTGAGAGGGAAGCGCGCCGTCACCCGCATCTACGATCACCTCGAGCCGGTGGTCGAGGTCCACCCGGGCTGGACTGAGCTCGTCGCCGTCCTAGCGTATGCCGACCTTGAGGCTCTCGATCCCTCCCACTGCATCCACAGGATCGAGTCCACCCTTGAGCTCGGCTTTGACAGCCCGATCCTCCGCGTCCTGCTCTCGGACGCGATGGTGCAGCTCGGGCGCGCGAAGGACGCCGTCGAACAGCTCTGGATCGCCTACGAAGACATGCCGACTCATGACGGAGTCCGCGAGCGGCTGGCGGTCTCCCTCGTGCGCGCCGGGGACGCTGAGGGCAAGGCCATGATCGAGGACCTGCTCCTCGAAGACCCGGACCGGGAGCACCTCAAGCCGTACCTCGAGATCGGCCCGCTGCCCCCTGTCCCGACGGGCTACATCCCTCTGGGCTCGGGCGTCGGCGGCAGAGACGATCACGAAGGCCACGGTCACTAGACGTAAGTCTAGTTTTTGTAGTGGCTTACGGTCCAGTCGCGACCTGAGGGCGAGGCCTCACCGGCCGAATCAGCCCTCAGAAGGCCTGGAGGCCTCGGCAAAACCCCCTGAAAGGCGGTCAAAAACAACGAGTGGGCTATAGTTATCTGAACCTCTGGGATCTCCTTGGGAACATCTGGCGGGGGTCCGCCCTCAAAGATGTTTGATACGGTGGGCTGCTAAAGTCCGCTGGGATCAACGCCTGAGGCTCCTCAAGATCAGAGCCTCGGAAGCCCAGGAACGTAGATTCGGGTCTCAATAAGCCACCCCACGACCAGCAACACACAATGAAGAACCTCCTAGGTAAGTTCGCAGCCCTCAGCCTCTTCCTCGGCTCGGCAGCCCTCGGGACCGCTCAGATCGAGCGCCTCGACCTCCCGACCATGCTTCAGAAGGCTGACGACGCCGTCTTCGGCACCATCACCCACTCTGAGGTCATCCGCATCGATCACCCCATCGACGGTCCGGAGCTCTACTACACGCACATCACCGTCGAGGGCCGCTCCCTCTCCACCGGAGAGAACGAGAGCAGGGTCATCACCTTCCACGGTGGCTTCATCGACAACGAGAACGGCGTCTACAACTCTGAGTCACCCTCTGCGGACGACGTCCGCATCGGCTCTGAAGTCGTCGCCTTCTACGCCTGGACCGAGAACATGGGAGGCGACCTCGCTGCGAACGCCATGTATGCCGGCCACGGCGGCGTCTACCGCACCGTCAAGGGTCGCCAGGGCACCGTGGTGCTCGGCCGCGGCGACGGCTACGCGGTCGACAAGAACATCAAGCTGAGTGACCTCGACGCCGAGGTCTCCCGCCTCAGAAGGCAGCAGCGCTGAGCGCACTGGAGACAAGAGTCATGAAAATCACAGCGATCACGAAGCTCCTCCTCCCCGCGACAGCCCTCACAGGCGCAGCGCTGTTGCTCGTCCCCGTTGAGCCCGCGGTGGGTTTCTCCACCCTCGGCGGCAGCCTCGGGTACACCCAGCGCGACTTCCGGGTCTACAACAACTTCCCGGACGCAGCTTCCAACAACAACAACGTCGCCGACGAGAACTTCCCTGGCTACCAGGGCTGCTTCATCGCCTTCTGGAAAGGCGCCGTCGAGTGGGCCAGTGAGCTCCACGGCGGCAACGGCAACGGTGACCCCGCGCAGAACGGCGGTCTCGGCTCCGGCGGCGCGAACTTTGACCCGTTCTTCGCGGGCGAGACCTCGAACACCGGCGGGACGAACGACAACGTCGTCTCCTCCGTGACGAGCTGCTCCAGCGGCGTCCTGGCCTACTGCGAGACCCCGATCTCGAACGGCTGGCGCATCCGCATGTGCGAGTCCTGGACCTGGGCTGATGGCCCCGGCACCGGCACTGGCGGCGGCATGGACATCCAAGGCATCTTCTGCCACGAGTACGGCCACGCCCTCGGCCTCGGCCACTCCACCGTCGGCTCTGCCACGATGTACCCCTCTGCGAGCGGCAACGGCGTCCCGGCGCGTACGATCGCGGCGGATGACTCCGCTGGCGTGCAGTTCATCTACGGAGTGCGAGCGAACAACAAGCCGAAGATCACGAGCCTCGGGATCGGTAATGGAAACATCACCGTCTACGGCTCTGGCTTCACGGGCTCGGGCAACCAGGTCTGGTTCACGCCGGCCAACGTCACCGGCACGAGCGGGAACCCGATCATCCAGGTCACCAACCTGAGCTCTGACGGGACCTCGATCACCTGCG
>JAKVCE010000360.1 GCA_022447405.1 Planctomycetota bacterium
CAAACAGTTCGAACACGACGTGCAAGAGGAGCTCAGGCAGGAGCAGGCTGAGCTTGACCGTGAGCTCGAGAGGCAGCGTGCCCATGAAAGCTTCGGGCGCAGCAGCTCGAGCAGCAGAAGGCCCAGCAAACCGAACGCTCAAATTCGCCTCCTGAGCGTTCTCAGCCTGCTCAGCCACCCTCCCCCCTGACTCAGACGATTCGTGAGCACATGGCGCAGGGTGGGCGCATCGAGGAGCTCACTCCCGGCGTCTCCGTGACCGGTGTCCGACTCGAAGGCACCTTCTACTCGCCTTCCAAGCAGCAGTCCTACGCCCTCATTCAGGACGAGAAGGACCCCAAGCGCATGGTCGCCGTTCGAGCCGACGAGCCTGAACTCGACAAGTCTTGGTCCGCCGAAGGCCGACGCATGAGGATCTCATGCCTGTACAACAACGTCGGCAAGGTCTGTGTCACCAGCATGAGGAAGGACCAGGAACGCGATCGCGACCTCTCCTGGGGTCGCTGAGGCTGCATGAGACAGTGGATGTACCTGGGTGGAGAGTTGGGCCAGCGTAACGCAGTGGAGCGGTCCTACTCCTCCATCCCAGGTAAATACATCAGGCCACGGAGTGAGGGCCTGTCCAGGCTCGGCGAGCACGGCGTGGGGCGACGAAGGAGCCCAGCAACCGAAGGGAGCGTCAGCCGCGCGCAGCCGACGCCTTGACTGGCTCGAACGCAGTTGGCCCCGCATCACCTCTTCTGTTGCTCAAGAATTTCAAAGCTACACCAGGAATTCTCGCCTCTGCGCTAGGTAGGGAGAGCACTGGGGGCTCAGGAGGCTTGCCCCCGACAGGGTCCGGGACTGGTCCCGGCTTCGTGCGCACGCACAGGTACGCGCGTAGCTACATAGATAAGAGTGCTTTTTTTAAAAAATGGGTGTTTTTATTTTGATATCAACAGCTTAGGTCTGTTTGGTCTGTTTGAGATGTCACGACATTTGTGGTGATATCTCAACCATATGTTTGATTTTGATTTAAAACCTGTGTTGATTCAATCAAACATATGTGAGATATAACACCCTCGTGTTTGATGAGATCACAACAGAGAGGGAGCCGGTGAAGACTACGAAGCCAAGCAGGCGAGTTGCCTTAGAAGGGACCAAAGTCCTGGTCGATCCAGCTACAGGCGAAGAATTCAGAGTCGGTCACATGGCGGTGACAGACGCCGACGCCAACTTCAGCAAGATCTGGCTAGCGAACCTTCTCTTGGCGGTTGAAGAGTTTGGGTCAGCATCGATGGCAGTGCTGTTTTGGTTGGTCAAGAAGACCGAAGAAACTCGAGGAAACAACACTATTTACATGACCATCCGAGAGATCGCAGCCGAGGTTGGCAAGTCAACTCAGACAGTGCACAAGGTCCTGCGGATACTCGAAACTCACGACATCATCCGCCGAAAGACTGGGGTCATATTTGTTAGCCCCGAGGTGATCTACAAGGGTACCCACACAGGCAGGATGCACGTGCTGACAACGTACAAAGCCGTGGAGAAAGCCGACCTCGAGGAGGACGATGTACGGGCGCGGGTCGAGCGCAGAGCACAAGAACTCAAACGTATCAGCGAGCAATACGACTACGTCCGCAAGCTAATGGAGGCAGACCTAGACGCGCTCGAGCGAGAAGCTGATGCCGCCGCCGAGTGAGCCACTGTTTCCATCCGCGACCCCCCTTCAACCTGGGGTGCGTACACGCAGGGACCCCTATGTATATTCTACTTATATAACCCTACATACTGAACGGCGCTTTTGGAGCTCGACGTACACAACGCAATCTCCCTAGTTGGAAAGATCATGTCACACAGTGACACTATGACGCCTCTGGTCTACTGTCGTCGCACGCATCCACACTTGAATTGAAGGAGATAGCGAATGAAGATGTCGGAGGTGGCGATCGCGCCGTGCATGGCGCTGGTACTCATGGGTTGCCTGGGCTGTGAGAACCCAGTGGACGAACCCACCGAGTGCTCCACGGACGGCGACTGCGCGTTCGACGCTTACTGCCTAGACGTCGACGCCTCGGGCCGCGGGACGTGCGGGGCAACGGACGACTGCGCCACGGTGACCGACCCGGACGCGTACTGCCAAGAGGCCCTATCTGTCGGAGGCGATCTGCGCGCAGTGTGCGAGGCTAGCGCGCCGGCAAGATGCGTCCTTGAGTCGACGGAGGTCACGAGGTTCGTGAACATCCAGGACTCCTCCTCTGGTGAGGCCTCGTGCGCGTCGCAAACCCTGGGGCAAGCAGACCCTGGCTCCGACCTCATGTACATCCGCCTCGTCAACGCGTCCGGTGAAGTCATAGGGCACGCCAGGAGCGTGCTCTTCACCGAAGGCTCGAACGACGCGGACGTAGAGAACGCGTTCCGGCGTCACCGGGAGATCTTCGACGGGCAGGAGCCCACGCTCGGTCCGGACGACTGCCCGCTCGAGTCCGGGGACACGAAATTTCGTCCGGAGACCGTCGTCTCGATGGGATGTCTGGGGTCGTTGATCGTAGAATTCGTATCGGTCGACGGCTCGGGCAACGTCGTGCTCATCGAATCCGGCCACGCCATCGAAATCGGCGAGTACGGCCCGTACTGCAACAGGTCCGACGGAGGGGAGGGCTCGGATCTCTACGACGTGTACCTGTGCACCACGCTTCGCGACGCCGATCGGGTCGATCCGTTGACCGAATGCGGCACGAATCTCGGACTCGGCGAGAGCGGCCAGACGCGCATCAACGTTCGGCTGTAAGTGTTTTATCTGATTGTGGACCCT
>JAKVCE010000361.1 GCA_022447405.1 Planctomycetota bacterium
GATCTGCCTGAGCTAGAGCAGGAGGTCCTCGACCGGATCGGAGATCAGGCGAGGGAGCTCACCGCCAACGAGGTTTGACTTCGCCCCTTAGGGCTTCGTGCTGTACGTGAGCGCGCAGTAGGGGGGAGGAGTCGAACGCCTGCCAGGTCGCCCCACGCTGGTTTTTAAAACCAGTGATCGTCAGACCGGAGAGCCTGAGCCCAGCACCACGGTGACGAAGAGGAAGATGAAGGCTCCCAGCACCGCTGAGTGGACGGCGCAATACATGGACTGGAGCGTGGGTCTCTTGAGAGCTGCCACAGACGAGGCGATGAAGGTGACTGCGTAGAAGCAGAGCAGGCTCACGCCGAGATAAAAGACCCCCATGTATGGGTCCTCGCGGAGCTTTCCAAGGAAGAGGGTGCAGGCGAGCACATAGGCGCCCACCAAGACGCCGCTCGCGCGTGTCGGATAGCCAGCAGAGGAGAGCGCGTCGCTCTCGCGGAAGGCTTTGGAAGCTGTGATGGCCTTTAGGGCCTGCCAGATGAGGAGCGCCGCGAGCGCGTTGAACGCCGCGAAACCTCCAAGGTGAATGAACATCTCCATTTCGAACTAGGGTTGGCTATATCAGTCGCTGGTTCGACCTAGCGCCAATGTGCAACTCTCTGCACCCCTGTGCAAGATGGCGGAGGCGGGAGGATTCGAACCCCCGGTAGGTTGCCCCACGCTGGTTTTCAAAACCAGTGCATTCGGCCGCTCTGCCACGCCTCCGCGGATGGTGAGTTTAGCGAGTCGCGAGGCGAGATGGGACCGTTAGCTGGGTGAGCGCCGAGATGTGTGAGCGCAAAAGCAAAGCGGCCCCAGCCTGTGAAGGCCGGGGCCGCTTATGCGTGCGTGACGCTTCGCGTCACTCCTTCACAGTCGCGCTGAACTTCCGGTGGCCTTCGAAGGCGCCTACGAGGGCCGCCTGGTCGAGGCCGGTGCCTGTGACCGTCGCTGTCTTTGTAGCGAAGTTCACGGAGACACCTTCGACACCATCAACTTTCTTGAGTGCAGACTGCACTCCGGGGGGGCACCCCCCACGTCATGTCATGCCGGAGATCGCGAGGGTCACGGTCGAGGCATCGCTGACCTCGTTGACCTGACCCGTGTCCTGGCAGGCAGTGAGCGAGACGCTGCCCAGCCCCAGGAGGAGGAGAAGGAGTTGTTTCATGGTTTGGTTCTTGGGTTGTGGCCGCAGGAGCGCGACCGGGTATGACACAACTCTCCCATGAATCGCCGCTTTGTGCGAGCGCTTCTCCTGCTGAATGCTCTCGCGAACCCTGGCGTACGAGCCCAGGGCTCGCGCTCTAAGCGTTCGCGGTCTCGAGCTCTGCGCTGTATGTGCCAGCGCAGGCGAGGCTGTTCATGCGGGCGCGGTGCGCGTATGCGGCGCGTCCGGCGTCCATGTTGGCGTCCTCGCCCACCCAAGCCTTGAGGGCTGCTTGCTGCAGCGCGCGGCCATAGGAGAAGGAGAGCTTCCAGGGGAGGTCGGAGTGGCGTGCGTTCATCGCGTTGAGGTTGGCGGTGGCCTCCTCTTCGCTCTGGCCTCCCGAGAGGAAGACGATCCCAGGGACCTCGGCAGGGACAGACTCCTTGAAGAGCGCGACCGTCGCGTCGGCCACTTCGTCGTGGCTGGGCTGCGTGGCGCAGCCCTGACCGGCGACGACCATGTTGGGCTTCAGGAGGATCCCGTCGAGCGCGACCCGCTGCATCTCGAGGGCGGCGAACTGCGCGGCGTGGGCGCGGCGCGTGGCCTCCATGCAGTCTTCAAGGGAGTGATCGCCATCCATCAGGACCTCAGGCTCGACGATCGGGACGATGCCCGCCTCTTGGCAGAGGGCTGAGTAGCGCGCCAGGGCGTGGGCGTTGGCGTCGAGGCAGTAGTCAGAGGGCATCCCGTCACCGATCGTGATCACAGCGCGCCACTTGGCGAACTTGGCGCCGAGCTCGGCGTACTCGGCGAGGCGGTCACGCAGGCCGTCGAGGCCTTCGGTGACGGTCTCGCCCGGTGCGCCGGCGAGCGGCTTGGCGCCCATGTCGACCTTGATCCCAGGGTGAACGCCATTGGAGGACAGCAAGTCGGCGAAGCGCGTGCCGTCCGCGGTGGACTGGCGAAGCGTCTCGTCAAAGAGGATGACGCCGCCGATGTGCTCCTCGGCTCCGTTCGTGGTGAAGAGCATCTCGCGGTAAGCGCGGCGGTTGTCCTCGACGTTCTCGACGTCGATGCCGGCGAAGCGCTTGCCGATGGTCGGGGTGCTCTCGTCAGCGGCGAGGATGCCTTTGTTGTCAGCGACGATGCTCTCAGCGATCTGATTGAGGGAGGTCATTCGTGGTGTCGGAGGGTGCGGGGAGGTGCAGTGCAAACAGAGCAGGGCCACCTGCGGCCCCATCTTCGCGGGCATTCTGCATCATGAGGCTGCACGGGGGAAGCCCTCAACGACCTCCTCATGCACATGAGGGGGTGTCGCCCAAGCGCCCACTTGGCAGGATGGCGCTATGACGCGCTCACACCTCTGTCTCGCTCTCTCGTCGCTCCTCTCTCCGGCGCTCTCGAGTTGTCTCGGCCCTGCGATGGAGGCTGATATCGACCGGCGGCCGAACATCGTCCTCGTCGTCGCCGATGATCTCGCTGCTGCCCAGGCCCAGGGATCCCGAGTAGTTCCGACCCCAGCAGTGGAGCTCCCCCCCGCTCAGCAGGGTGCAGCTGTGCATGTACCCGGAGGCGAGGGCCCGGGCCGTTTCGATGCCTAGACCGCCGGTTGCGCCCGTTA
>JAKVCE010000362.1 GCA_022447405.1 Planctomycetota bacterium
CGCGTCCTCGCCCATCATCACCTGCGCAGCAAAGGGCACGCGCGAAGAGCGCGGCGGCGGCGGCGTCGGGAAAGGGGCACGCGGAGCGCGCGCGCACGCGCATGCACGCCCATATCACGGGGCGCGGGGCACGGCGCGCGGCTCCGGGCCCTCACCGCCCACATCATCAGGTCGATGTACTGGGGCAGCAGCTCGAAGTCCGGCCGCAGGTGGTCGCGCAAGGGCAGCCCCGACGACGAGGCTGCGCAGAAGTGGTCCGGTCCGCGGAGCCAGTCCAGGCTCAGGATTGGTTAGCTCCAGGGGGCAGTTGGCGGGACTTGGTCAGGGGGTTGGGGTGAACTGGGGGGGGCGGAGGAGGCCGAAGGCCGACGAAGCCCCCCCCCCGAAGTTCATGCGGCGATGCCGGGCGCGGATGCGCTCCAAACGCTCCAGGGGGTCTTGTTGCCGAGTCCCTGGTGCCGCCGTCGGTGGTTGTAGAAGTCGATCCAGGCCGTGAGGCCGGCCTCCAGCTCCACGAGGTCCTGGTACTCGCGGAGGTACACGTCCTCGTACTTCAGGCTTCGCCAAAAGCGCTCGACCATCACGTTGTCGATCCAGCGCCGCTTGCCGTCCATGCTCACGCGAACGCCGTGGGACTCCGCGAGCTCGATCCACGCCTTGCTCGTGAACTGGCAGCCCTGATCGGTGTTCAGGATCTTGGGCCACGTGCCCGCGGTCTCTGCGGCCGCGCGCAGCGCGTCGAGGCAGAAGCTCGTGTCGAGGGTGTTGGAAAGCCTCCAGCTCAGGATGGCTCGGCTCTGCCAGTCCATGATCACGACGAGGTAGGCGAACCCGCGTCGCATCGGAATGTAGGTGATGTCCGAGCACCAGACCTGGTTCGGCCGGTCAATGGTCTCGCCCTGGAGCAGGTAGGGGTAGACCGGGTGATCTTGGGCCTGAATCGACGTTCTTGGCCGCGCGTAGATCGCACGGATGCCCATCTGCCGCATCAGGCGGCGGACCCGGTCTCGGCCGACCTGGAGCCCGTTCGCGCGCAGCTCATCAGCGAGTCGCCGCGATCCGAAGTACGGCCGCTTGAGGTGGATTGGGTCCAGTGCGCCGCAGATCCGAGCATCCTCCTCCGAGGACCGGGGCGCCCTGCAGTCGAGCCGGTTCCGGTTCGCCGAGACCAGGGCTTGTCGCCGGATGCTGAGCTGAGGGTGGCCTCGGTCGATGAGCTGCTTCCTCATTCGTCGATCCCCAGCTCCTTGGACTTTTCCATGAGCCAATCCCGCTCGATCACCACTTGGCCCAGCTTCCGCTCGAGCCGCGCGATCTTCTTCGCGTCGTCCTTGGCGTCCTGGGCGGCCGCGTTCTTCCGCACGAAGATCTCAGACACCCGCTCCTGGAGCTCCTTCTTCCACTGGGAGACCTGGACGGGGTGGACTTCGTTGTCCGCTGCGATCTCGTGGACCGGCTTGATGCCCTTGAGGGCCTCCATGGCCACGCGGGCCTTGAACTCAGGGCTGTGGGTTCGGCGCTTTCTCTTCATCGGGGGTCGGGTGCCCGCACCTGGCTGGGGCGCTCGCTCCTAGCTTAGGTGCTGGCTCCGAATGGCCCGACCACCTCTCGACTTCACCGAGAGCCGGAGCCAGGACGGCCCCCTCAAGTGGCTGACCGGCTTCAAGGGCTACATGCACGCGGACGCGTACCCGGGTTACGACAAGGCGTTCGTCCCGGACGGCGCGATCGAGGTTGCCTGCTGGGCGCACACACGGCGCAAGTTCATCGAAGCGGAGAGCTCGGAGCCCGACCTGGCCGCGGAGATCCTCTCGCGGATCCGCGATCTGTACGCGATCGAGCGCGCGGCGAAGGACGCGGGGATGGGCGATGGAGAACGTGGAGGGCTACGACAGGAGAAGGCGATGCCGATCCTGGAGAGCCTCCGTGCTCGGCTGGCCGTGCTCGAAGGGCAGGCGCTTCCAAGGAGCCCGATGGGCAAGGCCGTGGGCTACGCCCAGCGGCAGTGGGCGGCGCTCTGCACCTACGTCACCGACGGGCGCCTCGAGATCGACAACAACGCCGCCGAGCGCGCGCTGCGCGGCTTCGCCGTCGGGCGGAAGAACTGGATGTTCTTCCAGCGCGAGGGCGGCGGCCGGACGGCGGCGATCCTCGCGAGCTTGTTGCGGACAGCGCAGGCGGCGGGCGTGGAGCCAGTGACCTACTTCCGTGACGTGCTCGTGCGCATCGACCGCGAGCGGGACTGGGAGAAGCTGCTGCCGCATGCGTGGAAGGAGCGCTTCGAAGGCGAGGTCGAGAGCTGGCGCCAGAAGGCCGTAGCGCGAATCAGCGGACGGTAGCGACCGCGCATGGGCCCGACCAGGTGGGGCTCACGCGACGGATACGTTCCAGCCTTGGGCGCGCCGAAGCCGGCGCGGCTCTCGGCGCTCAGAACTCGACGGAGTCGACCGCCTCGGTAACGGACGCAATCGCCGTGGAGCCGCTGGAGAGGTTCTTGAGGTGGTAACGACCCTCGGGGAGGCCATAGAGCGAAAAGTGCCCGTCGCGATCCGTGCCGAGTCGGATGGCCCGGCGGAGCTCGGCCACTTCGTCGAATGGGGGCGAGAGGTCCAACGGTGTCACCTGGATCAACGTCGGTGCTCCATCCGGGCGGAGCGTGGTGGTTCCACGGATGGAGAGCGAACGCAGATCGCAGCGGACGGGTCCGGAGGAGGGCGCTGTGCCGAACCAGGAGGCGAGGATGCCTCGTTCGCTGGAGAGGGCGGAGCATCCCAGTACGTAC
>JAKVCE010000363.1 GCA_022447405.1 Planctomycetota bacterium
GCCTCCGCGGCCACTCCGCCTTGCTTGAGGGCGATAGACATGGCGCGCGCCGGACCCGCCCCGTCCTCTTGCGGCGCGGTGATATGAAAGGCGTCATCTGTGGAGCCGTACCCCTTCACCTCTGCGTATATGGTCGCGCCGCGCGCCTTGGCTCTCTCGTACTCCTCAAGGAGCAGGATGCCGCAACCCTCCCCCATCACGAAGCCGTCGCGGTCTTTGTCGAACGGGCGGGAGGCCAGCTCTGGCTCGTCATTTCGCGTGGAGACTGCCTTTGCGGAGCAAAAGCCTGCGAGCGCGAGAGGGGTCGTGGACGACTCAGCCCCGCCGCTGATGACGAGATCCGACTCTCCGGAGAGGATGCTCTGATATGCGACCCCGATGGCATGGCCTGAGGATGCGCAGGCGCTAGAGGTCGTAAATACCGTGCCCAGCAGCCCGTGCGCGATAGCGACTTGCCCGCTCACCGCGTTAGCCATGATGCGCGGGACGAAATGTGGACTCACGCGCCTGGCGCCCCGCTGCTGGAAGACAGCCTCTTGCTCGAGTATCCCTGTGATGCCTCCGATGCCCGTGCCTAAGACGACGCCGAAGCGCTCGCGCTCCTCTTCCGGGAGCTCCCTCGCGTCGCCGAGGCCGGCGTCGCTGAGAGCCTCCTGCGTCGCCACCAGGGCAAACATCGTGAAGGGGTCTAGCTTGCGAGCGTCTGAGCCTGTGAAGTGCTCGTCCTGGTCCCATTTCACGGCGCCTTCAATGCGGGCGGTGTGCCCGCTGGCGTCAAACTTAGTGATGGGAGTGATGCCGTTCTCTCCCGCCAAGAGCTTAGGCCAACACTCTTTGACGCCAACGCCTAAGGCGTTGACGGTCCCGAGTCCTGTGATGACTACGCGGCGCATAGGGGCTCGCTTCGGCTGTCAGCGCCAGCCTAGCGCGGAGATCAATCGCTCTTGGAGCTGATGTAGTCGACCGCGGTGCCTACGGTGGAAATCTGCTCAGCGTCCTCGTCCGGGATGGAGACGCCAAACTCATCTTCGAGCTCCATGACCAGCTCCACCGTGTCGAGGGAGTCTGCGCCGAGGTCGTTGATGAATGAGGTGTCACGGGTGACCTTGTCGGGCGTTGAGCTCAGCTGGTCACAGACGATCTTGATGACCTTCTCTTCGATTGCGGCGGTATCCGTCACCTTCATTACCTGTTCTACGGTTTCACGATGTGCCGGGGCGGAGCCCCGACCGTTGAATTGAGGCGGATAGCTTGCCGGGCTGACAGGCCAGAATCCACCTTATTTGAACTAGATGGGCCTTGATTCACCCGCCCAGGCTCAAGCCCCCGTCCACGATGATCGTTTGACCGGTCACGTAAGCCCCTCCAGGGCCAGCGAGCCACGCGACGGCCTCTGCGACCTCTGCAGAGCTGCCAACGCGCCCGAGGGGAATCGAGGTCTTGAGCTGCTCAGCCGCGGCCTCTGTGATCTCAGAGGTCATGTCGGTCTCTATGAAGCCTGGAGCCACAGCGTTGACGCAAACGCCTCGCCCAGAGAGCTCCTTGGCTACGGACCGGGTCAGGCCGATGACCCCCGCTTTGCTGGCGGCATAGTTCGCCTGGCCCGCGTTGCCCGTGACTCCGACCACGGAAGCGACGTTGATGGCTCGGCCACCAGACTTCATGAGGCCCCTCGCGGCAGACTTCAGGAAGTTCCATGTGCCCTTGAGGTTCACCTCCACGACCCGATCAAAGTCGTCCTCAGTCATCCTCAGAAGCAGCTGATCCTGGGTTATGCCAGCGTTGTTCACGAGGATGTCGATGCTGCCCATCTCAGAGAGCACCTCTTTCACCAGCGCATCGACCGCGTCGGTGTCTGAGACGTCAACGCCGTACGCCCGCGCACCCTCAGAGTGCTCAAGGCAGGCGGCGACGGTGTCAGCGCAGTTCTCAGCCGAGGTGGCCACGCATGCCACCCTGGCGCCCATCTGCGAGAGCTTGATCGCGATCGCCTGGCCGATGCCGCGCGACGCGCCCGTGACCAGCGCAGCCTTACCCTCGACCTCCCATAGTCCACTCTCGCTCATGTCGCTTGCACCTCTTCGTCTAGCGCGGGTTCATCCGCTGAGACGCAGAGCGCGTCTCGGTCAATCTTCTTCAGGATCCCAGTGAGCACCTTCCCGGGAGAGGGCTCTAAGAAGCTGGTCATGCCCTCGTTGAGCATCCAACGGACGCTCTCTTCCCAGAGGACTGGCGCGCAGACCTGCCGAGCGAGGAGCTCCCGGACCTCATCCGGGCCAGAGACCGGGAGCGCGGTGACGTTGCTAATGACAGGCAATTTGGGCTCGCTGAGCTCCACGTCAGCAAGGGCGGCGGCGAGCTGATCGGCCGCTGGCCTCATGCACTCCGAGTGGAATGCGCCCGCGACGCTCAACCTGATGGCGCGCCTCACGCCGTGGTCCTTGGCCGCACCCTCGACGGCGTCCAAGGCAGCGGTCTCTCCAGAGACCACGATCTGCCCCGGGGCGTTGCGGTTGGCTACAGCGCAGATCCCGTGCTGAGCGCCGATGGAAGCGATGGCCTCGGCTTGCTTGAGATCCGCCCCTACGAGGCTGACCATCCCGCTAGGGGTGGCCTCGCTCGCAGCTTGCATAGCCTCGCCTCGGAGACGCACCAGCCTCACGCCATCCTCAAAAGAGAGCACTCCCGCCCACCAGAGCGCCGTGTACTCACCGAGGCTCAGCCCTGCCGCAGCGCGAAGCTGAGAGGGAGCCTCACCAGCCT
>JAKVCE010000364.1:0-545 GCA_022447405.1 Planctomycetota bacterium
CGGAGGCCTCATGATCACCACCCTCTTCCTCGCCCTCATCTCACCGGCAGCGCTCGCTCCTGCAGAGGCAGCGCTCGCGCCGGTGTCGGTCGCTCTCCAAGACGAGGAGTTCCCGGACAAGCGCCCCGAGGTGAAGGAGTGGCTCTCACAGTTGAAGGACCATGTCGGAGAGCGCGGCGCTGAGGACCGCGAGGCCGGCGCGCTCATCGAGAAGCTCACAGAGGAGTTCCAGAAGAGCGGAGAGAAGGACCGGGCCGCCATCGTGAAGGAGGTGGCCAAGTGCCTCGACGCGCGACGCAAGGACTTGAAGAAGGACGTCCCTGACAACGCGCTGAAGCTCGCCGCGGCCAAGGCCCTCGGCGCCATGGGCCCTGAGAGCGTCCGCGCGCTCTCGGGGTGGGTAGACCACAAGAAGGTGCGCGACAACATCGAGCTGCAGCGCAGGCTGGTGCTCTCGCTCGGAGAGACCAAGGACGAGGACGCGACGAAGGCGCTCCTCGACATGCTCGACAACCACAAGCCCAGCATCGTCGGCGCCGCGGCCG
>JAKVCE010000364.1:555-2760 GCA_022447405.1 Planctomycetota bacterium
CGAGCAGCGCGAGCGCAAGAAGCTCTTCGAAGAGCTCTTGAAGGCGCTGATGTCCGCGCGCGGGAAGGTCGACGCTGACCCCGCTGACAACATCGCGCGGGAGTGGTGGAACGTCGTCTCCGCGCCGCTCATGACGGCGATGACCGCGCTCAGCGGGCACGACGCGAAGAACGCTCAGGACTGGCAGCGCTTCTGGAACAAGAACAAGCGCTCCAACTGGGACGAAGAGGGGTGAGGCGCGCTTGAGCGACGTGCACAAGCCCAGCTTCCCTGCGGGAGCTGGCGGTGTCTGGTTCGGACCCACGCTCGCCGTGCTCGTCGCGGCGCTCCTCATTTGGAAGCCGTTCGGCGGCGGCGTTGAAGAGGAGGAGCTCTTGGCGGCGGGCCCGCAGCTCGAGGGTGAGTTGGAGCTCTCCCAAGGTGGGCGCGTGAGCGTGCGCTTGGACCCCCTGCACCAGGACCCGCACCGACAGGCCTTTGACAAGGACGCGCTCGCGCGGCGCCTCGAGCTCCCCGCGGGTGAGCCGTGGAGCTTGCGCTTCGAGTCAGCTGGAGAGGCGCCTCCGAGCGCTCCGCTGCAGGTGCTCGTCCTGGATCAAGAGGGGGCTTGCCTCTCGCCGATCCTGGCGGACGCTGCGAGGCGCGCTGGCGCGGTGGAGGATCCCCTGCGCAGCTTGTTTCAGCCGCATGAGCTCCAGGGTGACTCCTCTGGATGGCAGCTCGTGCTCTGGGGCCGCGCGCCGGGCCCTGGAGGCCGCCTGGAGTGCTCCTGGGGCAGCGCAGCGCTGCTTGAGGTGAGCGCGGAGGAAGATCTTGACGCCCCCGTCGTCCACTCTGACTCAGCTCCTCTGAACAAGGAGTGATGAGAGCGAGCGCTCGTCGCCGCCAGCCCACTCCCTTCCTGAGACCTCCATGAGCCAGCAAAACTCCAACGAAGGCGCGCGCTTCGCAGCTGGCTGCGTCGTGCTCGCGTCTCTCTGGAGCGGCTGCGGAGCCGAGCCGGTTGAGGCGAAGAAGGAGGACCCGGCTCTGGTTGAGCTGCGGGCCGAGCTTGAGCGACAGCGGGCTGAGTTTGAGGGTCGCGAGCAAGAGCTCCTCCTCCTCTTGAGCGCAGCCCAAGCAGAGCTCGCGCAGGCTGAGGAGGCGCGCCTGTCGCGCGAGCGAGAGTGGCTGGCTTGGACGAACGCGATCTCCACCCTCGCGCCAGAGGGTGGCGTGGAGGTCCCCGACTTCGAGGTCGAGCTGGATGAGGAGGAGCTCGAGACCCTCTCGCCCGAGGCCTCCCCGCTTGAGGAGCCGCGGGACGAGGCGCGCCTCGCGCGCTCGGAGGAGATCGAGCGCTCCCTGCGGACGCTCTTGCGCTTGGAGTGGGTGGACGGGCTGGCCTTGCTCGAGGCGGGGCTCCTCTCGGATCAGGGCTGGACTGGTCCCTGCGTCTTCCGCCTGATCAACTCCGAGGGGCGCGCGATCGGGAGCGTGAGCGCTGAGCGCTTGTACCTTGAGGGGAGCGTCACCGGGCGCACCCTCACCCTCGTCCTCGAGGAGGGGTACGAGCGGCGCGCGGGAGACCTGCTCCCCTTCGAAGGCACCGAGGCGGGAGAGCGCCGCGGCGGCGAGCGCCGCATCGTCCTGGTCAGGACAGACCCGCGCCCCTGGATGGACGCGATGCCAGAGCTCTTCCGTGAGCAGGCGCCTGCGCCCAGCCTGGAGGGCACCCTGAAGAGCCATGAGGAGCTGCGGCGCGGCGTGAACAGGCTGCTCAGCGAAGACGCTGCGGGCGGCCGCTGGAGGTTGGACTCCTTCGAGGGCGTCGGAGACACCGGGCTCAAGGGCGTGGAGCTCGTGGACCTCGACGAGGAGGGCAAGGTCAGGCGACACCTCTTCGCTGATCACATGCGGGTCGAGCGGAGGGAGAGCGGCGTCGTCCTCGTGCTGAACGACGGCGTCCAGATGAGGGGCGGCCGCAAGACCCCCTTCCTAGAAGGGCGCTACAGGATCTTTCTCCCTCAGGCCCTCCACCCAGCTTGGGAGGAGGCTGGAGTGCTCGCGCCGTTCGCGGAGAGAGCAGCGGAGGCTGGAACCCAGGAGCCTGACGAGCGATAACCGGGGCATGACTCCGGAGTCCACAGGACCTCCCGCGCCCCTCACCGTCGGAGAGCTCACTTCGACCATCAACGACAAGCTCGCCGCCTTCGGGCGCCTGGC
>JAKVCE010000365.1 GCA_022447405.1 Planctomycetota bacterium
CTCCGAGGAAGCGCTCTCGGCCGGGGTGGAGCTCGACCGAGCTCAGATAGGCCACCATGCCGCCGGGGTCGTGCGCGAGGAGCTCACCCTGGCGCACGAGCGCCGCCGGGTCACGGCCGCGCAAGGAGCCCTGCACCAGCTCAACCCCCTGGTCCTCGCTGGGTAGAGCCGTCGGGGCCTCAGCAGGCTCCTCCGCCGATTCGCTCTCTGCCAACTCGAGCTCGAAGGCGCTCACATCCAGGAGCTCTCCAGCGCCCTGCTCCTCAGGGGCGGTCGCGATGACCTCCTCCTGGGCAGGGCTCATGACCTCGGGCGGCCAAATGATCGTGGCCAGTCCGGCCAAACAGAGAACCAGGAGTAGAGCGCGGGTCTTCATGGTGTGAGCTGAGTTGCAGAGTCCGGGTGGGGAGACCACGCGCCATCCGCCGCTGAGCGGCCGAGCACCACGTGGTGCACCGATGTTCTCGCCTTGGAACACCCGGATCAAGCCGCACTTAGGCTCTTCCTACGGATTCGTACTCTCTCGTCGAGCTGACAAGGTCCGCCCGCCCTGCCAGAGTCCTCAGCCAGCCCGCGCTATCACCACGGCCTGAGGGCGCGGCGAGCTCAGGGGGAGACGGGGGACCCGACGAGCCAGCCCAAACGCTCCCGGAACCATTGGTTCCAGGTGGGCGCGGCCCCCGCGAGGGAGTGCCTCGCGTGAGGGCGAGTGCCCTGTTTAAGTCTCATAAGGCTCCGGGGAATGACTTGGACAAGCGACGCCGGGTCCCCAACACGACGTTAGCAGCGACCCCGCGACCTCACAAGACAGGTCTCGACTTCCTAGAGCCTCCTCCCTGACGCGGGAGGGATCACCCCTCAGCCGGGAGCAGCTCAAAGCGCAGCGTCCCGGCCCCGAGAGCTAGGGTCTCACCCTCCGGGCAGCCATCCTCATCCGAGAAGGAGACAGCGAGCACTTCGGCAGCGATGGACTCAGCGTGCATACGTACAGCGCTCTGAAGCTCCGCGTCATCAGCCTCCCAGCGGACCCGGATTCGATCGACGACGTCGAAGCCTGCCGCTTTCCGCGCCGCTTGTAAGGCGCTGGTGAACTCTCTCGCGTGCCCCTCGGCCAACAGCTCCGGGGTCACATCAGTGTCGAGCGCGATCGTGACCTCGCCGTCCGTCGCCACGACCGCCCCCTCGAGGGCGTCGCGGTGGAGCATCACATCCTCGATGCTGACGGGCTCATCAAGCACGGGCTTCGTCTCACCAGCCTCAAGCGCCGCGACCTCCTCAGGTCCCCAAGCCGAGATGACGGCCGCCGCCTCCTTCATACGCGGGCCGAAGCGCTTGCCCAGCTTGCGGAAGTCCGGCTTCACCTCGACGCTGCTGAAGGCCGACTCGTCCGCCTCGACCTCTACGGACTTCACGTTCAGCTCCTCAGCGATGAGGTGCGAGAGCGCGAGGGCGTCCGCGCGCACCTCCTCTCGGCGGTGCACGACCGTGATCCGCGCGAGCGGCTGCCGCACCTTCAGGCGGTGGTCCTCTCTAAGCTTCCTGCCCAGGACGACGCAAGCACGGGCGACTCCCATACGGCGCTCGAGGTCGTCATCGATCACGGCGTCGTCCACCGAGGGATAGTCACACCAGTGCACGCTCGCCGGCGCATCTGCGTCCACAGTCCGCGCGAGGCGCTGGTGCGCCTCCTCGGTGATGAAGGGCATAAACGGCGCGAGCAGCTTGGAGAAGGTCTGCAAGACCTCGAAGAGGGTGAAGTAGGCGCTGGCCTTGTCCGCGTCCTCGCCCGCCTTCCAGAAGCGCCTGCGGGAACGCCGCACGTACCAATTGGTCAGGTCATCCACGTATTCGACGAGTCGTGGGACGACGTTGTAGATGCGATAACCCTCCATCTCCTGGTTCACATCCCGCACCAGGCTCTGGAGCACGCTGAGCACCCAGCGGTCGATCTCGGCCCGCTCAGAGACCTCTGGCCGCTCCCACTCGCGCGGGTCGAAGCCGTCGATCGCCGCGTAGGTGGTGAAGAAGCTCAGGCTGTTCCAGAAGGGCAGGATCACCGTCCTGACCACGTCCTTCAGCCCTCTGTCGGTGAACACGAGCGGCTCACCTCGCACGACCGGCGAGCTCACCATGTAAGCGCGCAGCGCGTCCGCCCCGTACTCCTCGAGCACCTCCCGCGGGTCGGGGAAGTTGCGCTTGCTCTTGGACATCTTCTGACCGTCCGAGGCCAACACCATCCCGTTCACGATGACGTTCCTGTAGGGGCTCTTGCCGAAGAGCGAGGTCCCCAAGACGAGCAGGGTGTAGAACCAGCCCCTCGTCTGATCGAGGCCTTCGGCGATGAAGTGCGCCGGGAAGATCTGTTCCAGGTCCTCCGCCCCCTCAAAGGGGTAGTGGAACTGGGCGTAGGGCATCGAGCCGGATTCGAACCAGCAGTCCAGCACCTCAGGTGTGCGCCGGTAGGTCTGGCCATCCTTGGTGATGACGAGCTCATCGATCACGTGCTTGTGGAGGTCTACCACCTCTTGCCCACAGAGCTCCTCCAGCTCCGCTCGCGACCCAACACAGATCACATCGCCCGGGGCCGCCTCGTTGACCCAGAGCGGGATGCAGGTGCCCCAGAAGCGGTTCCTCGACACGTTCCAGTCCATCGCGTCGCGGAGCCAGTTCCCGAAGCGCGCCTCTCCGACGGCCCGCGGGATCCAGTTCACCTGCTCGTTGTTCGCGACGAGGTCGTCCCTCATGTCCTCGACCTTC
>JAKVCE010000366.1 GCA_022447405.1 Planctomycetota bacterium
TCCTCTTGGAAGTCGCCGCGTGGGTACTCGTACCCGCGCTCATCCTGAATGATCCTGCGGAGCTCGCGCCGCACGAGCAGCCTCACGTCCTCGGCTGGGAGTTGCGTCTCGAGCCCTTCGTAAAACTCATCGAAATCAGGGTAGTTAGCGGTGTCTCGGTCATCGCAGACGGCGAGTTGGCCCATTCGGCTCTCATCTTGCTCATAGAGGTCTTCAGCGAAGGTCTTGACGGTCTTGAGCTTGGTGAGGCGGGTGATCTCCCTGAGCTGCCAGGCTTGCCAGCGGCGGGGGGCAATCTCCTGGTCGGGCTTAACACCACCGGGGTCAGTGACGGTTCCCTCTTTGTCGAGCTCGCGGTGGATGGAGCGGCCTGACGGCAGTAGGTACCGCGCGATGGTGATCTTGACGCGCGGCGCAAAGTCGAACTCGCCGTCTTCGTCGTGGTCGACCCGGAGGACCTCCCACTCGTCATGCCGGCGGTTGCCGTTCTCGTCTATGGAGACGTCGTCCTGCCCGAAGGGGAGGAGGTTCTGTACGGATCCTTTGCCGAAGGTGCGCTGGCCAATCACTATGGCGCGATCGTGGTCTTGGAGCGCGCCCGCGACGATCTCGCTGGCGGAGGCGGAATGCCTGTTAACGAGTACGACGACCGGCATGTCTTCGGGGACGAAGGCGGGGCGTCGGGTGTAGAGTTCCTCGGGCTCCTCCGTGCGGCTGTCTGTCGTTACAACGAGCTTGCGCCTGGGGAGGAAGATGTCGGCGACGCCGCGGGCCTCTCGCAAGAGACCGCCAGGGTTCGATCGTAGGTCAAGGAGGATGGCGCGTGCGCCCTGCTCGAGGAGCTCGCCGATCTTGGCCTGTACCTCCTTCGAGGCGATCTCGTTGAATTGCGTGAGCTCGACGAGGCCGACGTCACCAGGGAGCATTTCGCCAAAGACCGTGGGGATGGTGACGAGCTCACGGGTGACGGTGATCGCCATCTCCTCTGTGGGGAGTTCTAGCGCCTCGGGATCGTCCCCCTGGCGCCAGATGTAGATCTTCACGTCCGTCCCCGGCTCGCCCTTCAGACGTCGGACGATGTCGTCCTGGGTGTGCCCAATCGTAGACCAGTCGTCGATCTTCACGATCCGGTCGCCAGCTTGGATGTTCGCGTTGTATGCCGGGCCGCCGAAGATGGGGCGAGTGATGGTGAAGATGGATGTGTCCGGGTCCAGACCAACATAGGCTCCGATACCCCCATAGATGGCCTGTAGCTCAGCGGTGAACTTTCCGTAGGTCTTGGCGGGCATGTAGGAGGAGTGCTGGTCGAGGCTCTTCAGCATCCCTGCGAGGGCCGCCTCGATGAGCTCCTCTCGCTCGAGGTTGTCCGCCTCAAGGTGGCGCGCTTGGATCAGGCGGATGAGGCTCTCGACTCGGTCACCTTCGTCTTCGTCACTCCTGTTGATGCCGTTCTCCAGGAGCTCTGCGTAGAGCTTGCGTTGGTTGACGACCTCCCGGTTCAGGTGACGCCTCACGTCTTCGGTCTTTAGGTATGCAGCGGCGATCTCTCCGTCAGGGCCGGGGCGCTGGGAGAGTCGGAGCAGTTCATCCGTAGCTGTCGTCATGTCTCCGACTTCGGCCAGCGAAAGGGCGGCCTTGGCTCTGAGCGACGGGTCGCCGGAGCGGAGGAATTCGGTTAGCACCCCTCGGCTCGCGCGCTTCTCGGCGCCTCCGCCGCGTGCGTGGGCGGTGACCGCAAACTCCATTCGTTCGAGAGGGGGAGTGTCGATGTCTCGGGCTCTCTCCTGGAGGCTTTCTATTAAAGCCTCCAGGATGTCGGGGTCGGCGAGCCTGAACTCATCTCGGCGTAGGAGCTCAAGAGCCGCGATCCGGTGTACGGGATTCTCTGCCCTGGTGATTTCACTCAGGTGGCCTGTCAGGGCGTCAACGGGAGCGTCATCACCTTCGAGGCGCAGGGCGCTGAGGAAGAGTCGGGCTCCGCTGCCATGGCCGCCTGCTTTGAGGGCTTCATCGACGAGGGCGTCAAAGTTGACCTCGGCCAAGTCCAAGGAGCTCTCGCTCAAGGTGTAGGCCTGGCCCCAGAGCTCATCGAGGGACATTCCTTCCGCGCGAGCTGTTGCCTCCGTGAGGGCCCTAGAGAGAACGTCTTTGGAGGTCTCCTGGGCAGAGGTTGGCGCGGCGAGGAGGATGGCGAAGAGGACTGCGTATCTCATGGTCATGTCTGTTTTCTGGGGCTGTTCTCTAAGGGTACGTCGCGGGGGCATGAATAGTGGGTGCCACTTCCGAGTTCCGGTGCCGTCTAGGATGCTTAGGTGTAGGATGAGCGCATGGAGCGACGTGGGCTTGCCCCACGGCCCAATGAGAGATGAACGGATCGAGCGAGACTAGAGCTTCAGAGCAGGCCTTCAGTCACCTGGACCCCAAAACCGGAGGGGTCCGTATGGTGGACGTAGGCGGGAAGGAGGAGACCCCCCGTGTGGCGGTCGCCCAGGCGAGCGTACAGATGTCGCCTGGGGTCTTGGGAGACGTGCTCGCTGGTGGAGGGCCCAAGGGCCCTATCCTGGAGGTGGCCCGCGTCGCGGGAATTCAGGCTGCTAAGCGCACCCAGGACCTCATACCGATGTGTCACAGTCTGGCGTTGGACTGCGTGAGCGTGGACTTTGAGGCCACCGAGGAGGATGGGCGGCTTCAGATCCGCTGTGAGGCCTCTTGCCGAGGGGCGACAGGCGTT
>JAKVCE010000367.1 GCA_022447405.1 Planctomycetota bacterium
CGACGGCCTCCCCTCCGAGTGCGACCTCTTCTCCAAGACATCGGACAGGCAGAGCTGGGTGTGGCTCATGGAGCGCTCCACTCAGGAGGCCATCGCCGAGGGCGGGGACGAGGCCACGCTCCTCGATGAAGAGCGCGGCGCCATGGTGCGGCTGGATGAGATCGCGAGCTACGCGAGCGCCGCTGGCTGCAGACACAAGCACCTCGCGGAGCACTTCGGCCAATCCCTCGACGGCGAGAGCTGCGGCGCCTGCGACGTCTGCCTGGGTGAGCTCGAGAGCGTCTCGGACTCGACAAGCCTCGCCCGCGCGCTGGTCTCCGCCGTCCACGCCACCGGCGAGCGCTTCGGCGCGGGACACGTCTCCGAGGTCCTGCGAGGCTCCAACGCCGCGCGCATCCACAAGTACAAGCACAACGAGCTCCCCTGTCACGGCAGCCTGAAGGAGCACACCACCTCCACCATGCGCGCCTGGCTCGAGCAGCTCGCCTCCCAGGGCTATCTGCGGGTAGAGCCTGGCCCCTACCCGACCTTGAGCCTCAGCCCGAGCGGGCACGCGCTCTTGAAGGGCGAGGGGGCGGTCGCCCTGGTGCAGACCGCTGGCTCCGAGCGGAAGGCGAGGAGCCCCAAGCGCCGCGGCGCAGCCACCAGCCTCCAGGGGAAGGATCAGGAGCTCTTCGAGACGCTGAGGAGGCTCAGGCAGAGCCTCGCCGCCGAGCGCAAGATCCCGCCCTACCTGATCTGCAATGACAGGACCCTCATCGCCTTGGCCACGGAGCGCCCCACAGACCGCGCCCAGCTCCTCGAGATCCCAGGCATCGGTGAGAAGAAGGCCGCAGACCTCGGTCCCCTCTTCCTGAAGACCATCGCAGGCGCCTGAGGGGCTCACACCCCCTTGAAGAGCCCCTCAGGGGCTCCAGAGAGCTGTTCTTCGGAATGACTGTCCGCTCCCTAGGAGAGCGGTGCTGCCCAGATATCGAGGATTTTTGTCCTTCGGATCTGGGCGGGGTTCACCTGTCTGTAGAGGAGAACTTCCACATGAAGCACCGCAAAGAGAACTACAAGGTCAAAGCAGCAGTCGCCGAGCGCAGCTCAAGCGCGCTCCCTCTCCTGCTATTCGCACTCTCCCTCTTCGCTCTCTCAGGCCAGGCCTTCGCCCAAGGCTATGGGGACGGCGGAGACGTCCGCTGGGAGCGCAAGCGCTGGGATCACGACGAGGTCCCCGCCACGCTGCCGGCCCCCGTGCGCGACGCTGTCGCCGACTGGGGCACCTGGGCTGAGGAGAGCGGATACAACCTGCTCCTCGATGAGTCCCGCCAAGTCTTCTTGGTCGTAGAGCGGCGAGACCGCACGGCCGCCAAGCAGCTGCGCGTGGTCGAGGACGCCCTCGAGGTGATCGATGAGCTCGCCTTCGCGAAGCAGCACACCTCCACACCCGAGACCTTAGGGAGCCTGAAGGACGCCCCGAGCGATCGCTCTGTCACCTTGGCCGATGAGGACGCGAAGGAGCAACGCTGGGGACGCGCCGCGGGCTTCGACGAAGACCGCGTGCCCGTGATCGCGTTGGTCCATGACCAAGAGACCCTCGACAGCCTGCTCATGCACTGGATGGAGCTCCGCCCGGAGCTCGACTGGAGAGCAGAGGTTGACGAGAACCTCGTGAGCTTCATCTCCGAGGATCCGCTCTTCGCCGTGATCGTCACCCGCGACACCAGCCGTGACGAGTGGGATATGGAGCACGAGACCGCCGCCCTCCTCACCCGCCTCATGCTCAAGCGCGCCCACGGCCCGCTGCCTGAGTGGGTCGAGGCTGGCCTCACCTGGCAGGTCGAGACGCGCCTCTTCCAATCGATCTGGCACTTCTTCGGCCGCAACTCGAAATTCATCGCCTCCTCCTCCCACTCTGGATGGGAGCGCGAGCTGCGCTCGAAGTTCCGCCGCGAGCGGGAGAGCGCTGGTCTCTTCGACCGCACCATCAGCTTCTCCCCCGAGGAGTGGAGTGACACGGAGGCCTACCTCGCCTGGGGCATGGCGGGCTTCGTCGCCGAAGAGCTCGGAGAGCGCCTCCCGGAGTACCTCGATGACCTCGCCATGCTGCGTGACGAGCGCGCCAAGGTGGAGGCGGCTGACGGGACCTGGACCTACGACATCACGGCCCTCCCGACCCCCACAGACCAATTCTCGGCCCTCGCGGACCTCATCGGTGAGGACTTCGAGGAGCGCGCCCTAGCGGCCTTCAAACGAGGGCTCAAGCGGAACGGCGAGCTGCGCTGACTTGCCCAAGGCGCACGGGAGCGAGACAATGCACCCGTGCAAAATCTGCGGCTCAACATCAACGGGGACTCTGTCGAGGTCGGCGCGCCCTCTCACTGGACCCTCTGCGAGGTCCTCCGATATCGGCTCGGGCTGACCGGGACAAAGCAGGGCTGCGACAAGGGTGACTGCGGCGCATGTACGGTCCTCATCGACGGGCGACCCGTGCTCTCCTGCATTCACCTCGCTGCCCTCGCAGAGGACAAAGAGGTCACCACGATCGAAGGGCTCCGCCCGCTGCATCAGGCCGCTGGCGGAGAAGGCTGCGATCCTGTCCAAGACTCCTTTGACCGCTGCGGCGCTCTGCAGTGCGGCTTCTGCCAGCCAGGCATGATGCTGTCCGCCCGGGCCCTGCTCTCGCGCAAGCCCAGCGCCACCCGCGCCGACATCCACGACGCCCTCTCGGGCAACCTGTGCCGC
>JAKVCE010000368.1 GCA_022447405.1 Planctomycetota bacterium
GTGGTGCTCAGAGGGTGTAGGCCTTCCAGGCGGCCTCGAACTCTTCCCAGTCGATGCCAGCGATGGCGATGTCCACCGCCTTGGCGCGGGCGTCATCTTCGTCGCTGTTTGAGAAGTCGAAGGTGATCCTGCCGTCCTCGCCGATCTCGATGTCGTCTTTGAGGATGTTCTCGACCTTCACGTCGATCCAGGCGTCGTTCAGGGCGCTCAGGTAGTCGTCCAGGATGGAGTCCCAGTCGGAGTTCCAGCCCTGGGCGTTCTTCTTGCCCGTGCGCAGGAAGTAGATCAGGGACCAGCCCTGCGCGTAGTTCCTGCCGCCCTCGGCGTAGTACTCCTGCTGGGTGTAGCGGAAGAACTCCTCCATCGGGACGTAGTCGTTCGACTTGATCGCCTCGCGGATGGTCTGGACGCGCCAGTCGAAGGGCTTGAGGGTGAACCTGCCTGCTTTCAGCTGATAACCAGAGAAGTAGTCCCCCGTGCCCTCGTTGTACCAGCTGTGTGGAGCGAGGCTCCCGTAGAAGTAGAAGATGTACTGGTGGAAGGCCTCGTGGTTGAGGACCGCCCAGGTGTCGCCGCGACCGCCGCCGCCCTTGTCGTCGTAGAGGACGAGCTCCTCATCGCGGTAGTTCCAGTAGCCAGCGGAGCCTGGCGGTCCGCCGTACTCCATGTACTGTCCGCGGCTCTTGCAGACCCGCACCACGCTGCAGCGGGAGAGCTCTAGCGGGGTCGGGCCACCCGCGCTCGTGCGGTCCCGTTCGTCATCCTCCTCTTCCTCGCCGCGCTCCTTGCGCTCCTTCTTCTTCTGCGCCTCGGCCTCTGCGACGCGCTTTGCCATCTTGAGGCGCACCCGCTCCGCGTCTTTCAGGGGGTAGAGCTTCTCGTAGATGTCCCGGATCGCCTCGAGGCGCTTCTCAATCTCACGCACGAACTCGCGCTCTTCGCTGCTCGTGATGATGAAGTAGTTCTCGGTCTCTATGAGCTGCCAGCCGGGGTTCTTGCTGACCTCCTTGAGGAGGTCGCCGCGCTTGGAGGAGCGGTAGACGCTGTCACCCTCCTTGACCTCTCCTCCCTCGATCATCTCGATCTCGACGCGCTTGAAGCTCTTGCAGATCTTCGTGATCGCGGGCTCCCACTTGCGCCACTTCTTCCGCTCCGCGGGGGCGTCGAAGAGGTACGCGACGACGAGCTCGTCTGAGAGGAAGTACTGCATCGCGTAGACGTGGACCTCGGTCTCTCCCGCGAGGCCCTTGTAGAGCACCTCCTTCGAGGGGACCTTGTCGACCTTGAGCTCCTTCGTCTCGACGCGCTCCAGGTTCTTCGCCGTGTACCAGTAGGTCGAGTCCACGGCCTCGTCGAGGGCCTCGTCGAAGTCGAAGGCCCGCTTGTCATCCTCGCCCCTGCGGTCGAATTTGAGCAGGTAGGCGTCGAGCCAGAGGTAGTCTCGGCCGCCGGCGAAGTCGAGGCGCTTGTTGAACTCCGGCGTGAACTTGCCGATCCGCTCGTCCTCCCCGGGTTGAGGGGGGATGAACTCCCAGTCCTTGGGCATCTTCACCTTGAAGCCGAGGTCGACGTTGTCCTCGTAGTACTCCCGCCCGAGCTTCGGCGCTTGTGCGCTCGCGAGCGGCGCCTCTGCAACGAACAGCGCGACGGCGGTGAGGCAGGTCAGGAGTCTGACGGGGAGTGCGGCGCGGATGCTCATGGTGATACCTGGTGCGGTTGGGTGGGGCCATGTGACCATCGACGGACCCAGTCAGCAAGCGACTCAAGGGATACGGCAGCAGAAGGCCAACATGATGGTGTTTCCTGGGGGAATTCCTCATAAAGTGCCCGGGGGCGCCGTATGACGCTGATCGGTGAGATCTCTGCGCCTCTCTTGCAGCCGCCATATGAACAAGCCCAAGCCGCTCCCCCTCTTGGTCCTCGCCCTCGCGCTGGCCATCGGCTTCTCGCTCTTGCTCTCGCAGTCTGGTGGCGACGCTGGCGGGGGCGCCCCGACCCTCCCCTCCGCGGTAGGCGTGGAGGAGGCGTCAGAGTCTGGGCAAGCGGACCTCCCCGAGCTCTCCTCCGGTGGTGAGTCCAGGGACATCGCGCCCCTCGTCGTGGAAGACGGGCCGTCGCACCTTCAGCCGGAAGCGCTCTCGGGCCTGGGCTTTGCCGGGAGGACGGACAATAGGATCCGCGGACGCGTCGTCGATCCCTCGGGCAGCCCGGTAGAGGGAGCGATGGTGAGCGTGCAGCTCGGCTTTGAGGGCGGAGCCTTTGCGTTCAGCTCGGGAGAGCGAGGCTGGGTCGAGACCGACGCAGACGGACAGTTCGAGGCAGAGCGGGTGGTGTTCGACCAGCTCTCGGTGGAGGTGAGAGCTACGGGCTACGCGAAGCTGAAGGAGACGGTGCCCTTTCGCGGGGAGGACCTGGGGACCTTTGAGCTTGAGCCGGGTGTGATCGTTCGGGGCGTCGTCGTCGATGCGCAGGGCCTCCCCGTGGAGGACGCAGGGGTCTCATTCCGAGAGAGCCGCTCAGAGCTAGCGGTGATGATGATGAGTGGCCTGGATGACCCGGACTCGCGGTCAGCCGCTGACGGCAGCTTTGAGCTCGACACCGGCTTGGTCGGCCCGTGGGAGATCGAGGCCAGGCACAAGATGCACCCTGCAGGGACCTTGGAGGGGGAGAGCGATCGCGCTGGGTTGCACCCTGAGCTCGTGACGATCCGACTCCCACAAG
>JAKVCE010000369.1 GCA_022447405.1 Planctomycetota bacterium
GTTCGGTCAGGGTCCTCGCGCGGCCAGAGACTCCGACGGAGGAGCCGCCCAAGATCCGCTGGCTCTCAAGAGACGGGGAGGGCGAGCTCGAGGGCGCGTGGGTGCGAGATGAGGAGGGCTTGCACGCCGTCTTTGATGTCGGGAATGTCGCCGCCTGGGTGACCGGCGGGCGCGTGAGACAGGCCTGGTTTGAGAAGGGCTTGGCCGTCGTGGTGCAGGCTGCTGCGTACGGCGAGGCGCGCGAGCTCGGCGGGGTCGGTGAGCCCGCCGTTGATGGCGAGGACTGGGTCCTCGAGGTTGAGCCTGCGCGCGCTAGGAGTATGGAGGGGAGCGAGGGGACCTTCTGGCTCTGCCTCTTTGACCCCGTGAGCTTGCGCTATGAGGAGCTCTACTGCGCGCGTGAAGGTGACGGCAGGCTGCGGGCTCCCGGTGCTGTGGCTCTCTTGGAGCGGATGTCCCGAGCGGGTGGCGATCTGGAGTGGTCGATCGAGCAGCGGGTCGGCGTCGTCACGGTCGCGCGCTCGCGCCGCGACTGATTGCGCTAAAATTCACGCCATGTCGACCCAGCCCACGAAGGAGCTCGAGAGCTTCCCGAACCCCGCGCCCGAGCGCGACTACGAGATCAACTTTGAGTGCCCGGAGTTCACGTGCCTGTGCCCGAAGACCGGGCAGCCAGACTTCGCGACGATCCGCATCAGCTATGTGCCTGATGTGGAGTGCGTGGAGCTGAAGAGCCTGAAGCTCTACCTGTGGTCCTTCCGTGACGAGGGCCACTTTCACGAGGCCGTGACGAACCGGATCCTCGATGACCTCGTGGCGAAGGTCTCTCCCCGGAGCATGACGGTCGAGGGAGACTTCATGGTGCGCGGCGGCATCCACACCGTGGTGCGTGTGAGCCACCCCTGAGCTCAACTCTCAGCGCGTCGCGAAGATGTAGGCGTCGTCGCGGAAGGTCTTGAACTCGAGGCTGTTCCCGAAGGGGTCGTCGAAGAACATCGTCCCTTGCTCGCCGGGCTTGTCCTTGAAGCGGACGTGGGGCTCGATGCGGAACGGCACCTCTGCGTCCGTGAGCTTGTCACGCAGCGCCTCCCACTCGGCCCACTCGAGGATCACTCCGAAGTGCCGGGCGGGGACCATGTCACCGTCGACATCGTTTGTGTGGGCAGCGGGGCCGTCCTTCGGGACGACGTGCCCGACGACCTGGTGCCCGTGGAGGTCGAAGTCGATCCACTTCTCGCTCTCTCTGCCTACGCCGCATCCGAGCAGTCCGACGTAGAACTCCCGCGCGACCTCTACGTCGTGGATGGGGAAGGCGAGGTGAAAGGGGCGCAAGGACATGGGGAGAGAGTGAAGGAGGCTGTGGGTCAGCGCCAGTACAACCCGTCTTCCCTCATGTCGGGGTCCTGGGGGTCCTGGATGATCGTCACTTCGAGCGGGCCCTCCCTCGGGAGCTTAGGGTCGCCCTTGCGGTTCCCCTCTCGGGCGGGGAGCGCAGGCGTCTGGATCTTCACGAGATAGGACTGGTCCTGCTCCAGGGTGAAGATCGGCTCGCTGCTGTATTCACCGGGGCGGGCCACGAGGGTGACTCGATAGACACCGGGCTTGGCTCTGCGGAGCTCACCCACGCCGCCTCTGAGCTGCGCCCTGCCCCGCGCGCGCCAGTGCTCCCGAGACTTGCCCTTGGCCCGGTCTCGCGCCGCGAGCTCCGGGTTCTTCAGCAGCCGCTCTTGATCGCGCGCGGCCTTCTCCTCGTCTAGCTCCTCGAGGCGCACCTCTAGGCGGTGCTCCTCATCCGGGACCGAGCTGAGCTCGAAGCGGACGCGGCTGCGACCGCCGTAGACGATCGAGAGCTCCGCGTCCTCGCCAGCGCTCACGCGGCCCTCGGTCTTCAGTCTGGGCGTGCCCAGGTTCCCGTAGGTGATGGTGTAGAGCTCCGGCGGGATCGTGATGGGCTCGATCTCTCCGTTGCGATCGATCGCGGTCGTGAGGATCCCCTCAGCGTCTCTGGGGAAGCGAGGGTGGACCTGGCCGGGCGCGAGGAAGAACAGCTTGTGACCAGCCAGTGGCTGACCGAAGCGGTCCTCCGCGCTGCCTGTGATCTGGGCGCCACGGATCAGGCTGACCTCCAAGAGCTCCTCGTCGCCGAGCTCGAGGTCTACCTCTCGCGCCTCTGGGACATAGCCCTCTGCCTCGAAGGTGACGAGCCAGGCTCCAGGCTCAAGCTCTGTCGTCTCTTGCTCGGTGGATCCCATCTCGACCGTGATCGCAGCGTCTTCATCTTCGGCCTCGCGAGGGTTGATCGTGACCTTGGTCCCTGGGAGGGCGTCACCGTCCGCTGCTCTGCGGGCGAGGAGGGAGAGGAGCGGCTTGTTGAGGACGCCTTGGCTGCGCTCCCCTGAAGGAGCGGCCTCGACCTGTCTCAATTGATCCAGCAGGGGCAGGGGATCTTGAGACGCCTCGCTCTCTTCGCCGCTAGGCCCAGGGGCGACGGGCGCGGGGGCTGAGCCACCGGTGTCTCTGGACAAGTACCAGCCCCCTGCGGCGAGGGCGAGGACGGCCGGAGCGATGATCAGGGAGCGCTTCATGGTGTTCAGCAGGCCGGCAGGCATGGCCTGTGAATTCGAGCCCCCAAGGTAACCGATTGGGATATCCTGGTCGCTCTATTGGGATGTCTTAACGTCTGCGCCGCAGACCTCCTGCCTTAGAACGAGCC
>JAKVCE010000037.1 GCA_022447405.1 Planctomycetota bacterium
GTCTGTTGCGCTCAACGACCTCACGCTGAAGGCGAGCGGAGGACCCGCAGGTCAGCCGGGCCTCTTCTATTACGGCTCTACGCAGATCAACGGCGGCAACGGCGTGCCCTTCGGGCAAGGCCTGCGCTGCGTGGGCGGCGGTGGCCAGCCCACCTTCCGCGTCGAGGGGCCGGCCTTCTTCAACGGAGCCGGGAACGCGAGCAAGTCGATCGACCTCACCTCCGGCCCGATGGGCAGCGGCCCGGGCGCAGTCCAAGAGGGCTCGGTCTACAACTTCCAGCTCTGGTACCGCGACCCTGCCGGCGGACCCCCAGGGCTCAACTTCAACTTCTCCGACGCAGTGCAGCTCACCTTCTGCCCCTGAGCTAACACCTTGGCGTCAACGCAGCCCGCTCGGCCTCATCGCCGGGCGGGCTGCTGTCTTATAGAAGTGCGGTCGCCGACCAGGAGGACGTTTGGCCGACGACCGCGAGAGTGAGGTTTTCGTTCCACCCCTAGCAGGGGTGAAGCGATGAAGATCGAAGCGAGCCCGCCGGTTTTTTCTGCGCTCGCGCCGGAGCTCAGCTGAGGACTTCGCGGACGACCTTGCCGGCGACGTCCGTGAGGCGGAAGTCGCGGCCGCTGTAGCGGTAGGTCAGGCGCTCGTGGTCGAGCCCGACCAGGTGCAGCATGGTCGCGTGCAGGTCGTTCACGTGGACCTTGCCCTCCGCGGCCTTGTGGCCGACCTCGTCACTTGAGCCGTGGTGGGTGCCGCCCTTCACGCCAGCGCCAGCCATCCAGGCCGTGAAGACGTCGGGGTTGTGGTCGCGGCCGATGCTGTCGCCGTCGGGCTTCTTCTGCGCGACAGGCAGGCGGCCGAACTCGCCGCAGCACACGACCGCTGTGTTGTCGAAGAGGCCGCGCTGCTTGAGGTCTTGGAGGAGCGCCGCCACGGGCTTGTCGAACTCGCCCGCGAAGCCGCGGTGGTGGCTCTCGATGTTGAGGTGGCCGTCCCAGCTCTTCTGGTTCTCCTCGCCCCCGCTGTAGAGGTGGACGAAGCGCACGCCGCGCTCGACGAGGCGGCGGGCGGTGACGCACTGGCGCGCGAACTCCTTGCAGCGCGGATCATCGAGCCCATAGAGCTCGCGGATGTGCTTCGGCTCGGAGTCGACATCGAGGGCCTCAGGCGCAGCGGTCTGCATGCGGCGCGCCAGCTCGAAGGATGCGGTGCGCGCCTCGAGCTCGGAGCCGAGGCGGACCTCGTCGCCGTGGCGCTCGTTCAGGCGGCGGATGAGATCGAGCTGTCTCTGTTGTTCGGCGTCGCTCATCCCGCCCGGCTTCAAGAGGTTCGCGATCGGGTCGCCTTGGGTCGCGAGCGCTGTGCCCTGGAAGACGCCGGGCAAGAAGCCCGCGCTCCAGTTCTGCGCGTAGCCCTTCGGGAGCCCGCGGCCCTTCGTGTCGGTCATGACGACGAAGCCGGGGAGGCTGTCGTTCTCGGAGCCGCGCCCAAAGAGGACCCAAGACCCGACCGAGGGGAAGCCCGCGCGCGGCATGCCCGTGTTCATGTGGAGGAGCGCCGGCGAGTGGTTGTTGGACTCGGCGTGGCACCCGTACATGAAGGCCATGTCGTCGACGCGCTGGGAGAGGTGCGGGAAGAGCTCGGACATCCACGTCCCGGACTCGCCGTGCTGCGTGAACTTGAAGGGCGACTTCATGAGCGGCCCGACCTCTGCAGGGAAGAAGCCCGTGAGCTTGTCGAAGCCCTCGTAGGTCTTGCCGTCGTAGCGCTCGAGCGCTGGCTTGTAGTCGAAGGTGTCGACCTGGCTCGGCCCGCCGTTCATGAAGATCCAGATGACCCGGTCCGCGCCGCCGAAGTGCCCGGGGCGCGAGGCCATGGTCTGACCGCCGTCAGGCCTGAGCGCGGCGGGCCCGAGCCCTGCCGCGAGCGCGCCGTAGCCGCCGAGCTTGATGAGCTCGCGCCTGGTCGGGTCCGGGCTCACTCGCTCTCCTTGATCTCCAGGTCAAGCTCGCGCGCCGAGACATTCGGGGTGATGCCGCGCGTGTCCTTGCCCTCGGGGTAGCCGAGCTCTTCGGGAGACGGGCCGACCCACTTCGAGCGGATGCCCTCGATGCGGAGCTCGCCCTTGGGGTCGATCACAACGTAGGCCCAGAGCGCGTCTGCGTAGGGACAGGTGTATTCGATCCAGGGGAACGCGGCGTGGACCTCCTTGGAGTAGCTCTCGTGCCGCTTCGAGCCGCCCACCCACTTGTAGGACATGGAGTTCACCTGGATGTAGGGGATGCCGTTGATCTCAACGAGGTCATCCAGGTGATGGTGGCCGCTGAAGCAGACGAGGACGCGGCCCCAGCCCGCCTCTTCGTTCGCGGCCTCGAGGATGGCGCGCACATCGGCGCCGTTGTCGACGCCCGAGGCGTTCTCGAGGCTCTGGTGGCTGAAGATGATGACGGGCTCGGTCGTCTCGCTGAGGGTCTCGGTGAGCCAGGCGCGCTGCTCTTCGCCGATGTGTCGTGGGTAGCCGGCGGGCGCGCCGTCGTGGCGGTCGTTGCCGTCCAAGACGATGAAGCGATAGCCCCGCTGCATGAAGGTGTAGTGGCCCTCCTCCATGCCGACGTACTCGCGGAACTGCTCGCGGGTCTTGCCGCCGTCCATGTCGTGGTTGCCGATGACGTCGTACTGGTCACCCTCCCAGCTGTGCCAGACCTCGCGGAAGGAGTCGTTGGCTGACTTGGGCTGGCAGAAGTCCCCCATCTGCGCGACGAAGTGCGCCTCCTTCTCTGCCATGGCCTTGAGGAAAGACCCGAGGCGCTCGCTGGCGTCGTGCATGACGTCTTGGTGCACGTCGGCGCACATGCCGAAGCGCAGCTCCTTCAGGCTCCCAGCCGCGTGCGCGGGCGGGCGGAAGCTGAGGACACAGACGCCGGCGGCGGCGGACTTCAGGAGCTCTCGGCGCGTGTTCTTCATGGCGTGCAAGGTATCAGCTTCTCCAGGTTTGGCCCTTCAATCGACGTAGGCGAACTCGTTGGTGGCGAAGAGGGCTTGGCAGAGGTCTGTGATGGCGGCGGTGCGGTCGGAGTAGGCGGCGGTCTGCGCGCCGAGGAAGGTGGCCGCGTCGGCCTCCTCCTCCGAAGATGGAGCCCTCCCCAAGACCTGTCTCCACGCGCTCTGTACGACGCCCATGTCCGCAGCGGATTCGGCGGCGAGCTCTCCTGCGAGGTGCGTTGCCCAGTGCCGCACGGCGGGGTCGTTCATTAAGAAGAGCGCTTGGGGCGCGACGGTCGTCGTGGCGCGCGCGGGGAGCGGCCCGAGGGCGTCGGGTCCGTCGAAGGCGCGCATCATCGGGACGATGCGCGAGCGCTTGACGGTGAAGTAGACGCTGCGGCGCTTCTGCATCGGGTCGAGGGTGCCTTTTCCGAAAGGCGTCCGATCCAAGAGGCCTGAGACCGCGAGGAGCGAGTCGCGCAAGACCTCTCCCTCGAGGCGGCGCGGCGTGAAGCGCCAGAAGAGCTGGTTCTCAGGGTCGCGCTCGCCGGCCGCTTCGCTCCACTCCGAGGACTGCTTCCAGCACTCGCTCTCGAGGATGAGCTCGTGGAGGTGGTGGAGGCTCCAGCCACTCTCGACGAGCTCGCAGGCGAGCCACTCGAGGAGCTCCGGGTGTGTCGGTCGGGTGCCTTGGATGCCGAAGTCATCCGGCGTCGGGACGATGCCGCGCCCGAAGTGGTGCTGCCAGATGCGGTTGGCGATGACCCGCGCGACGAGGGCGCCCGCGCCGCCGTCGAGGTCTGTGAGCCAGCGCGCGAGGTTGGCGCGGTGGTGCGGCGTGCTCGCGCCCTCCGGCGCGGGCTGGAGCCAATCTGCCTCCTCTCCCGCCGTCATGACCTGCAGGAAGCCCGGCGTCATGACCTCGGCCTTCTGCCCTGGGTCGCCGCGCTTCAGGAAGTGGGTCTCCTCGAGGAAGTCGCCGCCCTGGGTGTGGAGGCGGACGGCGGGGAGGCCCTCGCTGGAGACGAGGATGGTGACCTTCTCCTCGGCGGGGCGCGCCCTAGCGTGCTCGGTCACGGTCTCGTTCAGGCGCTGCCAGTCCGGGTCTGTCTTCTGGTACCAAGCGAAGAGCGCGGCGCGGTCGGCGTCGCTCGGCGCTGCGCCTTCGCGCAGCCGCTGCAAGGCGGCGGGCTCTGCCTCGACCTCAAGGGGGAGCCCACCCTCGACTCCTGTGACGCTGATTCGCGGCCTGCCGATCTGGTGCCGGACGTTGTTCTTGTAGCTGAGCCGGACGGTGACGCTCGTCCCGCTCTCGTGGTACACGGGCTCGGCGAGCTCGAAGACCGCCGCGTGGTCCTTGCCGAACTGCGGGTCGACAGCCCAGCAGGTGTAGCCGTCGTCGTCGATGGCGTGGGTGACGGGGAGGCCAGCCTGATCGAAGGTCGCGCGGGCAGCGGCGATCTCGGCCTCCTCGCGGAGGAAGAAGTCTTCAGGCCCGCCGTGCTCATAGAAGACCTGGATGTCAGAGAGCCCGAAGTTGCCGTTGTCGGCGCGGCCGGGTCCGCGCTTCACGAGGCCGTCGTCTGCGAGAGCCTCGAGCCGCAAGGCCGTGATCGGGCCGTCAAACCTCGCGCGCTGGAAGACGTGCACGTCGTGGTCAGCCTTTGTGCCGCCAACGCGGACGGAGCCGTCATCGAGGCGCTCGAAGGTCGCGCCGCCCTCGGAGGTCATCACCTCGAAGTCGAGGGTCGTCCAGGCCTCGCGCCCGTCCAAGGTCGGCGCATCGAGCCAGGCCTCGAAGCGCGCCGTGAGCTCTCCCGCCTCGTACGAGTCGAGCTCCGCCTGGAGGGCGGCCTGTCTCTCGTCGTGCCGCGCGATCTTCGCGTTGAGCTCGTCATCGGGGACGGTGAGCTCGTGGTCGGAGCGCACGGTCTTCGTGAAGGTCGCGCAGAGGCGGTAGAAGTCGCGGGTCGGGAGCGGGTCGAACTTGTGGTCGTGGCAGCGCGCGCAGCCGATGGTGGTGGCCATCATGCTGGTGCCGAAGACGCCGACCATGTCGGCGAGCTCGTCGTAGCGCTCCTTCTCGACCTGGTTCTTGGTGATCTGGGTGGAGTGGGTGCCGGCGGCGAGGAAGCCGGTGGCGCGCCAAGCGTCGAGGTCGTCCGGCGCGAGCTCGTCCCCGGCCAACTGCCAGCGCAGGAACTCGTCGTAGGGCTGGTCCCGCGTGAAGGAGCGGATGACGAAGTCGCGGTAGTGCCAGGCGTTGGGCCGGTCGTAGTCGTGCTCGTACCCGTGGCTCTCGGCGAAGCGGACGACGTCGAGCCAGTGCCTGGCCCAGCGCTCGCCGAAGCGCACGTCCTGCAACATCTCCTGGTGCGTGCGCGCCTCCCCATCAGGCGGCAAGCCCCAGAGAGCGAGGGAGCGCCTCCGCTCCAGGGTCGCCTCGTCCGCGCGCCCAGCCGGCGTCACCCCGGCCTCATCGAGCTTGGCGCGCCAGAAGTGATCGACCCCGTTGGCGACAGGCCGCCCGTTCTCGGCGGCCACGAGCGGGAGCTCGGGGCGCTCGAGCGGTCGGTACGCCCACCAGGCGCGGTCGCGCTCGGTGACGACCATGCCCGTCCCGCCCTCTTCGGTGTCGACGAGCGGCCGGTCATAAGGAGCGCCGAGCCGGATCCACTCTTCGATGGCAGCGAGCTCCTCTTCCGAGAGCTTCTCCGCCTTGTCCGGCATGCGCGGCACCTCTTCGTGTCGCACGAGCTTCAAGAGCCAGCTGTTCTCAGGGTCACCGGGCGAGACGCGCGGCCCGTCCAAGCCCTCTTCCAAGAGCCGCTCCCTGAAGGAGAGGTCGAAGTCCCCCTTCACCTTCCCGCCGCCGTGGCAGTAGAGGCACTCGTCAATGAGGACCGGCCGCACGACCTCCTTGAAGAGCTGCATCCCAGCCGCCATCTCCGCGGCGTGGTCGTCGCCCACCTCTTGTCCATACGCCATGGGCGCGGTGGACAGCGTGAGCATGAACCAGAGAGCGCGGCTCGACATGGGGACATTATGGCATCACCCGGCTCAGGCCGCCGATGCCCGCGATCGGCTGGGGTCTTCAAGCGAGCAGGACGCCATACTCTCCCCATGATCAGCTCAGTCCTCCTGCCGCTCCTCCTCGCTCCCGCTCCGCTCTGGCCCCTCCAAGACGAGGCCGCCGCGGAAGAGGCCCCCCAAGAAGAGCCGCTCAACATCGGGCACTTGCGCTCATCCTTGCGGCTCGCGGCGCTCGAGTTCACGGACGATGAGTTGAAGCAGATGCTCGACTCGGCGCAGGGGCAGATCGACAGCATCGAGGCGATGCGGCTCGTGCCCATCGGGAACGGGGACGCGCCCCTGAACACCTTCCTGCCGATCCGGAGGACGGCTCCCCCGCTGCCGGAGCTCGCGCCCATTGTCCTGCCCGAGGTCGAGCGACCTGAGAACTTGAGCGAGCTCTACTTCGCGGACATCCCCACCCTCGCCTCGCTCATCAAGAGCCGGAAGGTGAGTTGCCTGGAGCTCGTCGACCTCTTCACCGAGCGCCTCAAGGAGAAGGACGCGGAGCTCCACTTCCTCATCACCCTCACGACGGAGCGCGCGATCAAGAACGCGCGCATCCTCGACGCCGAGCTCGCCGCGGGGACATACCGCGGGCTCCTCCACGGCATCCCGTGGGGAGCGAAGGACCTCCTGACCGTCAGCAGCTACCCGACGACCTGGGGCGCAGCGCCCTTCAAAGACCGCTACCTCCACGAGGACGCGGAGGTCGTCACGCGCCTCGACGCGGCGGGCGCGAACCTCATCGCCAAGCTCACCTTGGGCGCGCTCGCCATGGGCGATGTCTGGTACGGCGAGACGACGCGCAACCCCTGGAACCCCGAGGAGGGCTCGAGCGGTTCGTCTGCGGGCTCGGCCTCGGCGACGGCGGCGGGCTGCATCCCCTTCGCGATCGGCACGGAGACCCTGGGCTCCATCGTCTCCCCCTCCACGCGCTGCGGGAACTCCTCGCTGCGCCCCTCCTTCGGCCGAGTGCCGCGCACCGGCGCGATGGCGCTCTCCTGGTCGATGGACAAGATCGGCCCGATGGCGAGGAGCGCCCAAGACTGCGCCATCGTCTTTGAGGCGATCGCCGGCAAATCAGCGAGCGACCCCTCCGCCCTCGACATCCCCGCGCCCCCGGCGGGCACCGCCGACGTGACGGGTTGGACCGTGGGCTACCTGAAGATGGAGCGCCGCTCGAACGAGGACTACGCCCAGGTGCTCAAGGAGCTCCAAGAGATGGGCTGCAAGCTGAAGGCCATCAAGGTCCCGGAGTACCCGGTCTGGTCCATGCTCGTGCTCCTCATGGCCGAGGCAGCGAGCGCCTTCGATGAGTTCACGCGCGACAATGTCGACGACCAATTGGTCTCACAAGACAAGGACGCCTGGCCCAACGCCCTGCGCGCCGCGCGCCTCATCCCCGCCGTCGACTACATCCGCGCCGACCGTCTGCGCGGCCCCGCCTCCCGCGACCTCGAGGCTGTGCTCTCCACCGTCGATGTCTTCTGCCACCCCAACTTCGCCGACGACTACCTGCCGCTCTCCAACTACACCGGCCACCCCACCGTCGTCTGCCCGGGGCCGTTCTCCGAAGAGGACGGACAACCCACGAGCGTCAGCTTCTCAACGCGCCTCCACGATGACGCCCGCGCCCTCGCGCTCGCTGCTGCTTGGCAGGGGTTCACCGCGTACCACAAGCGACACCCTGGGGAATAACCGTAAACTGGCCACTCGAGAGAGGCACAAAGCCCTCAAGAACCCAAGAGCAGACATGAAGCGACTGATCGAGTGTGTCCCCAACTTCAGCGAGGGGAGAGATATGGCGGTGATCCAGGCGATCACCGACGCCGTCGAGGCCGTGGACGGGGTGAAGCTCCTCGACGTGGATCCGGGCGCGGCGACGAACCGCACCGTGGTCACCTTCGCGGGTGAGCCCGAGGACGTCATCGAGGCAGCCGTCGTCGCTGGGAAGAAGGCGGCCGAGCTCATCGACATGTCAAAGCACACGGGCGAGCACCCGCGCTTTGGGTGCATGGATGTCTGCCCCCTCGTCCCCATCGCGGGCGTCAGCATGGAGGAGTGCGCGGAGTACGCGCGCGCCTTAGCGAAGCGGCTCGGCGAAGAGGCTGGCCTCACGATCTACTGCTATGAGGCCGCCGCGCTCAAAGAGGAGCGCCAGAACCTCGCCGTCGTCCGCGCCGGTGAATACGAGGGCCTGCAAGAGAGGCTCAGCGATCCCGAGTGGGCGCCCGACTTCGGGCCCGCCACCTTCAACGCGAGGTCGGGCGCGACAGCTGTTAGCGCGCGCGACTTCCTCGTGGCCTACAACGTCAACCTGAACACCACCTCCACGCGGCGCGCGAACGCCATCGCCTTCGACGTCCGCGAGAAGGGACGCAAGAAGCGCGAGGGCTGCCCCCTCACCGGGCCCATCGTCAAAGACGAGGACGGGAACGAGGTCTGGATCCCCGGCGCGCTCGAGTGCGTGAAGGGCATCGGCTGGTTCATCGAGGAGTACGGGGTCGCCCAGATCTCCATGAACCTCACGAACGTCTCCGTCACGCCGACGCACGTCGCCTTCGACACCTGCGTCGAGAAGTCCCAAGCGCGCGGGATCCGCGTCACCGGCTCGGAGATCGTCGGGCTCGTCCCGCTTGAGGCGATGCTCGACGCGGGGCGCTACTTCCTGCGCAAGCAGAAGCGCTCCACCGGCGTCAGCGACCGCGACCTCATCCACATCGCCGTGAAGTCCATGGGCCTCGACGAGCTCGCGCCCTTCGACCCCGACAAGAAGATCATCGAGTACGTCCTGCGCGGTGAGCTGGGCGGCAGGCTCGTCGACCGCACCATGGAGGGCTTCACGCACGAGACCGCGTCCGAGTCCGTCGCGCCCGGCGGCGGCTCCGTCGCCGCGGCGGTCGGCGCCTTGGGCGCAGCCCTCGGCACGATGGTCGCCAACCTCTCGAGCCACAAGCGCGGGTGGGACGAGCGCTGGGAAGAGTTCAGCGAGTGGGCCGAGAAGGGCAAGGCGTGTCACGAAGAGCTCTTGGCCCTCGTCGACGCTGACACCGACGCCTTCAACGAGATCATGGCTGCCTTCGGGCTCCCCAACTCAACGGATGAGGAGCAGGCCGAGCGCGCCGCGGCCATCGAGGCCGCGACGGTGAAGGCCATCGAGGTCCCCTACCGGACCATGGAGGTCTCCCTCCAGTCGATGGAGGTCATCGAGGCGATGGCTGAGATCGGGCTGCCGGCCTCTGCCTCGGACGCTGGGGTCGCGGCCCTCTGCGCGAGGACCGCCGTCTTGGGCGCGTACCTCAACGTCCTCATCAACGCCAAGGAGCTCACGGACGGCGAGCGGGCCCGGGGCTTCGTAGAGGGCGGCGGCGCCCTGCGGGACGAGGCCATGGCGCGAGAGGCTGCGGTCCTAGAGACCCTGGCTGAGAAGCTCTGAGAGCCAAAAAAACGGTCTCTTCACCCCTTGTGAGCCTGTTCTTGGGATTCCAAGGGTCTGTTTCCTACGCCCACAAGCGACCAGACCCGATAGAGATTAGTGCCACGGCGGCCCCAAGGGGGGCGCCTGGCTCCACGCCAGCCCCATGACCTCCCTCCAAGATCGCCTCCTCCGCCCTCTCCAGCGGCGCAAGAGCCTCAGCTTCGGCTTCGCGGCCACCCTCGCCATCTGCCTCGGTCTCGCCTCATCCTGCGGCGAAGAGCCTCGCGAGGGACCGCCCTCGGTGATCCTCATCTCCCTCGACACGCTGCGCGCAGACCACGTCGGCTTCATGGGATATGAGCGCGACACGACGCCCTTCCTCGATGAGGTCGCGCAGGAGTCGATGGTCTTCGACCGCGCCTACACCACGATGTCGTGGACGCTCATCGCGCACATGAGCTTGATGACGGGGATGTACCCGTCCCAGCACAAGGTCTGGAAGGACGACTCCGTCTTGCCCGAGTCCATCCCGACGATCACGCAGAAGCTCAAAGAGCGCGGCTACCACACGATGGGCTTCCACTACCCCGGCTGGCTCAACCCCTCTTATGGCTTCGGCCGGGACTTCGACGTCTACAGGAAGCACAACAACGTCATCCAAGCGGGCGCGCACATCCGCGAGGCGATGGCGAACAGGCCGAAGGACAAGCCCTACTTCCTCTTCATCCACCTCTTCGACATCCACAACGGCTTCTTGGACAAGAAGCCTGGTCGCCTCTACACGGCGCCGGCGCCTTACGACGAGATGTTCATGGAGGATGCGAACGAGCTCTTGGCGGAGACGCGGCCTTTCGAGCTCTGGAACATGGCGACCCACGGCCTGACCCTGGACCAGCACGACGCGGTCGTCGCGCAGTACGACGGCGGCATCCGCTGGGTCGATGACGAGCTTAGGGGCTGGGTCGAGGAGTGGCGTGAAGACGGCGCATACGACGACGCGCTCTTCATCGTGAGCTCGGACCACGGCGAGGGCCTCGCGCAGCGCCGCAAGAGATACTCCGGTCACGGCGACACCTATGAGGAGGGGTTGCACGTGCCGCTGCTCATGCGCTTCCCTGACGGCTTGAACGCCGGCGTGCGCGTCCCGGAGATGGTCAGCCAAGTGGACATCGTCCCGACCGTTCTCGACTACCTGAACTACCCTGACGACGAGCGCTATCCGGGATACTCGCTCCTGCGCGGGCGACCGAAGGACGCCCTCCTTGTCGCTGAGAAGTCGACGATCGAGGTCTATTACCAGTGGCCTTACAAGCTCGTGCGAAAGCGCGACACAGCGGACGCCAACGGTCACATCACCAACCTCCTCGAGTCTCCCGACGAGAGGGAGAGGATGGACGCCTTGAACAGCGGCCGCGACTACGTGGACAAGGCGAACGCCCTGAGAGCCTTCGCTGACTCCCAGATGGAGTCCTGGTACATGCCTGACGACGTCGGCAACGCTGGCGCTGGGCCCCTGTCCGCAGAAGAGCGCAAGGCCCTCGAGGGCTTGGGCTACACCGGCGACTGAGCCTGCTCCGGGGAGCGCCTGAGGGGTCACGGCCCCCAGAGCGGTAGAGTGCGCGCATGTCGTACGGCCCCGAGTTGCATGAGGACCTCAGCGCGCTGCCTGGCTTGCTCGCGAGTCATGGCCCCTTCCTCCTCGTGCGGGACCCCATCGCGTGGGAGGCCTCTGGAGCTGCGGCGGCCCTCGGTGACGGGCTCACTGAGCTAGGCGCGGTCCCCTTTGAAGAGCAAGGTGAGTCGCCGTGCTTGGAAGAGATGCAGCGCGCGGCCGATCGGGCTGGCGCCGAAGGATGTCGTGCGATCGTGGCGGTCGGCGGCGGGACCTCCATCGACACGGCCAAGGGCGCGGCCTGGTGCCTAGCTGGTGGAGCGATCGATGCCGCCCCAGCCCCCGACGCCTCTCTCCTCCCCCTCTTCGCTGTGCCTACGACAGCAGGGACAGGGAGCGAGGCGACGCACTTCGCGGTGTGTTGGCACGATGGGGTCAAACACTCCCTCGCCGATCCGCGCCTCAGACCAATGCACGCCATCGTGGACTCTAGCCTGCACTTGTCGCTGCCGCCGCGGCTGACCGCGACGACAGGGCTCGACGCCTTGTGCCAGTCCCTCGAGTCGCTCTGGGCGCGCGGCGCGACGGACGCCTCCCGCGCCGACGGGACGCAGGCCGCGCAACTCATCCTCCCCGCGTTGGAGACCGCCGTCACTCAACCGACCCCAGAGTCGCGTCGGCAGATGGCCCGCGGCGCGCACTTCGCGGGGCGCGCGATCGACGTCTCGAAGACGACGACGCCGCACGCGCTCTCGTATGCTCTCACGCATGATCACGGCGTGCCGCACGGCTTCGCGGTGGCGCTGACCTTCGGCGCGTCCCTCAAGCTGCGGCACGAGCGCAAAGAGCGACCCTCCGGCACGGACGAGGTGACCGCGCTCCTCGGCGGCTCCCTCGAGGGAGCCCTCTCCCGCCTTCACGCGCTGCTCAGCTCTTGCAGCGCCCCGACACGTCTCAGGGACGTGGGCGTCGAGCGATCAGACCTCGCCGCCTTAGCCGCCAAGGTGAACCCAGAGCGCCTCGCGAACGACACCCTCGCGCCTAGCGAAGAGGACCTCCGCGAGGTCCTCCGCTCGAGCTGGTGACCGGGCCCCTCCCTCCCCTCGAGGTCGCTCCCGCGCCCAGACGGAATCGAGTATCCTGCTCTCTCCGAGCCCGCTTGACCCTCCTTTGGAGAGACCACATGAGCCCGCGCCTCCTCTTCCCCCTCCTCCTC
>JAKVCE010000370.1 GCA_022447405.1 Planctomycetota bacterium
CAATGCTGACTGGGGGGATGAGTTCTCAGCGGAGGTACTCCAGCGGGCAGAGACCGCGATCGACCTAGACTCTGAGACGGCGAGCTGCCCAGCCTGTGGCGGAGCGCTTCAGCCTGCGAGCGGGCGCTGTCCGGAGTGCGGGCTGCGCCTCTTCTGAGGGATCAGCCGTCGAACTCGACCGCCCAGCCGCGGCGAGAGTCATGAATGCGCTCACAGCGCACGAGGCGCCCGGTCCGCTTCATCACCTCTCCGCCAGCCTCGATCTCGAGCTCCACGTGGAGGTCTCCCTCTGTGAAGAACAAGATCCCGCTGCGTGAGAGGTTGTCGGCCTCACCGTTGAGCTCCTGGGCGTCGACCTTGAGGTGGACGCTCCCCCGCACCTTCTCGCGCGGCGCTCTGCGCCTGTTGGCGACGTCGGTGCTCTCTTGCTTCCCTGCGTACGAGTTCTCTTCGAAGTGTGTCATGGTTCCCCTTTGGCGAGCCTGATAGGGCTCGCTCGGTCCCTGTCTTCGACCAATCCAGCCGCACAGCTTGAGCGGAAGCAGCGCCACCCCCGCCCAGAGCTGGGAAGGGGTCAGGGGGTCGCTTTGAGCGCCCGCCAGGTCCTCCAACCCGCGCGGACATAGGAGGCCGTAGAGAGGGCAGCGACCGCTGCGCAGAGCAGGAAGAGCGCATCCAGCCACCCCCGGCTCGCCCCCGCGGTGACCAAGGTGACCAGGAGGAACATGAGCGCGGTGGAGACGCGCCCGTGCCAGCGGTGCTCGCTGTCCACCTCGCCCACTCCTCGTCGCAGGATGAGGTAGCCCGTCAACATGACGATGTCACGGGCGAGGATCAGCCCGAAGAAGGCCAGCGGGACCCGCGCGAAGGTGGGCTCGTGGTCACCGAGGAAGAACGCCAGGCAGGCCACCTGCGCGAGCTTGTCCGCGGTCGCATCTAGGGTCGCACCCAGCTCTGACACGAGCCCCCAGCGGCGCGCGAGCCAGCCGTCGAGGAGGTCTGAGAGCCCGATCAGGAAGAGCACGCCCAGAGCGGTCCAACGAGCCCGATCGGAGCTCCCCTCAGTCAGCGTGCAGAGGTGCGCAGCCCACAAAAACACCGGGATGAGCAGGATCCGCCCGATCGTGAGCGCCATGGGGAGCCAGCCCAAGCCCCAGGGAGCCCGCCGTGCCATGGCGGCCCTGATACGCGAGCCAGGGAGCGACTGCGTGAGCCCTCCTTGTGAATCAGATCCTGCGGCGCTCATCTCTGGGTCCATCATCCACTCCAGCACCGCTGGAAGGAAGCGGCTGGCAGCGGCGTTACGCGCTGATCAGGGCTGTATTCTGCTCGATTCCCCTTCCATGACCCTCTGATTCGGATCCAAAAGGTACGCTGAAGGTGTCCTGAGGCGGGCCAAACATGCGCTGCCCCTTCAAGACCTGGACCGGACGCCCACTCTCTCTTCACCTCCTGCACACCTCCCCTTGTCGCACGCCCGCCTCACGCTCCTCGCTTGCCTCCTCCTCTTGGCCTCAGCCGCTCACTTCCGTGGCAGCGGCATCGAGGCGGGACCCTACCTCCAGGACCCGTCCCCCAACTCGATGTGGATCTGCTGGGAGACCTCCGGCAACACCGAGAGCGTGGTCGAGTACGGGACGACGCCGCTGCTCTTGAGCTCCACCTCCGGGAGCTACGTGAACTCCTCCGCTGGCACGATCATTCACCAGGTGCTCGTAACAGGTCTGCAGCCCAGCACCACGTACTGGTACCGCGTGAAGACCGGCGCCTGGTACAGCGAGACCTCCCACTTCAAGACGCCTCCGCCGCAAAGCTCAGAGGCCCCTTGGCGCTTCGCCGCCCTCTCCGACACCCAGATCGACGGCGGCAACTCTCAGAAGCACCGCGAGGTAATCGAGGACGGGATCATGGCCTACACCTCCCAGCAGTACGGCCCTGACATAGCCAACGAGCTGGCCTTCGTCGTGAACGTCGGCGACCTCGTCAGCACAGGCTCTAACCACTCGCACTGGCAAGACCACTACTTCTCACAAGCCCAGTCCCTCTACGAGCTCGTCCCCTCGTACTCCGTCCTCGGCAACCACGAGGCCGACGCAGACTTCTACTTCGAGTACTTACGCCTCCCCCACAACTCGCTCTCCGGGAGCGAGGAGCGCTACTGGTGGGCAGATCGCCAGAACGTGCGGATCATCGGCCTAGACTCCAACGGCTACACGAGCAGCTCCGAGCAGCTCAACTGGATCGACAGCGTGCTCTCCGACACAGCTGATGAGGACCGCATCGACTTCGTCTTCTGCCTCTTCCACCACCCGCACAAGTCGGAGCTCTGGACACCTGGAGAGTCTGGCTTCAGCTCGAGCGTCGTCTCGCGCCTTGAGCAGTTCTCCTCGGAGACCGGCAAGCCCTCTGTCCACTTCTTCGGGCACACCCACGGCTACTCCCGGGGTCAGAGCAAGGACCACAACCACCTCATGGTCAACGTCGCCACTGGCATGGGGAACCCGGACTACTGGTACGAGTACTCCCAAGCGGACTACCCGGAGTTCCAGTACTCCGAGCCTGACTGGGGCTTCTGCATAATCGACGTCGAGGCGGGCAATGACCCTCAGTTCCGCCTCCGGCGCTTGAGCCGCGGCAACGAGTACGTCTCCAAGAACAACACCCTGAGCGACGAGATCACGATCCGGCGCTACAACAACAA
>JAKVCE010000371.1 GCA_022447405.1 Planctomycetota bacterium
CGCTGACCCCAGCGGCGACGACGATGGCTGCGCTCGCGTCCTCTCTTAAGGGAGAGTCGAGGCGAACGAGGAGCTTGTCGAAGTGCTTGGAGTAGTTGGAGGAGAACTCCGCGATGACCTCAGCGAGCTCCCGCTCGACGTCCTCGACCGGGAGGTCTAGACCTGCCTCACACATGGCGCGCACAGCGTTCTTGCGGGCGCGACCTGCGAACTCGGTCGTCCCGAAGAGGGTGTCGTCGATGTCGAAGAGGACGGCTCTGAGAGCTGACATGGGGAGGGGCCTCGTTGAGTGGGGCGTGGGGTCCCCTGAGCATAGCCCAATGGGAGCGATCGTGAGGAGTCAGCGCTCCGGATACGAAGGAGGGCCGCTCAATGCGAGCGACCCTCCTTGATTGAGTGGCTTCCGGCTGTCCTAGAAGGACGACTCGAGGCGCTTGACCTCGTCGCGGACATCGGTGATGCGCGCGCGGATGAGGATCATCAGCGACTCGTTCTCGTCGTTGTATCCCTCTTCCTTGAAGAAGAAGCCGATCAGCGGGACCTTGGCGAGCCACGGCACTTCGGCGCGGCGCTCGATGTTCCGCACGTTGGAGAGGCCGCCGAGCATGACCGAGCCGCCGTCGGGGATGTCGGCCGTCGTGAAGATGCTCTGCACCTCAAGCTCGGGGAGCTGGAACTCGACCGGCGAGGTGTTACCGCCGAGGGTCGAGGAGAAGGGCTCGAGCGCGACGACCTGGGCCACGGTGGGCTGGATCTCGAGGCGCAGGTACTTGCGATCGTGGTGGATCGTCGGACGGACGTCCAGGACGACGCCCTCGTGGAGGACGTTGACCTGCGGGTCAGCGACCGCCTGGAACTGGGCGACCTCGACGTCGAAGTCCTGGATGTAGGCCTTCTGGTTGATGACCGTGACGAAGGCGCGCTGCGTGTTGTGGACGCTCAGCACCTGGTCGTTGATCAGCTCGAACTGAGACGTCTTCTCGACCGCGCGCATGATGGCGGAGACCTCAAGGTCGTTCAGGAAGTCGAGCTGGAAGGTCAGGCCGCCAGCGGTGGAGATGGCGTCGCCGAGGGCGCTGCCGAACATGTTCTCGGTGCGTCCCCTGAAGTCGCCGTCAGGACCGTCGTCGTAGTAGAAGCCAGAGGAGGGTGCGCCAGCCGCGTTCGGGCCGTCGGCGCCAGTGCCGCCGTTGTCGAGGCCGGCAGAGGCCATGTCCTCGAGGCCGTTGGTGATGTCGGTCAGCGGGTTGTCCGGGAGGCCGCGGAAGTCAAAGCCGAACTCCTGGATGAAGTTGTCGGAGACCGTCATGAACTTCGACTCGATCGTCACGAGGGAGGAGCTGAAGCGGCGCAGGTCCTCAAGGAACTGCCGCACCTGAGCGTGCGCCTCTTGGGTGTGCGTGATGACGATGTGGCCCTCGTAGGACTCGACGCTCGGGCCGTCGTCCCAGGTGCCCACGGCGACGTTCTCTTGGATCATCGTCGCGAGGTCGTCGGGGTCGATGAGCTGCGGGCGCTCGCCGATGCCGCCGAAGGGGCCGCCGCCGTCGTCGTCCTCGAGCTCATCGAGGAGGCGCAGCTTGTCGATCCTGGGGCCGAGGAAGTCGGTCAGGCCGAACACGAGGTCTTGGACGTCGTGGTGGACCGCGACGAGGCGGCCGCGGGCCTTCTCGTTCGTGGTGATGAGGACTGCGTCGTGACGGATCGTCCAGGTGACCTCTTCGCCGGCGAAGTCCGTGATCAGGTTGATCACCTGCTCCGCGGTGAGGTCATTGGGCAGGGAGAAGTTGAAGACCACGCCCTCGTCGATGGCCGCCTCTTCAGCGGCCGGGTCGACGACGATCGGGAGACCTGTGATGACCCGGACGAGGCTCATCACGCGCTCGAGGCTGTCCTCCTCCTCGATGAGGGGGAGTCGCAGGGTCGTGTTCGCGAGCGAGTCACGGAGCACCTGGTCGTGGGAGTCGGTCATCTGGGAGAGGTCGAGGCCACGGCGGCGCGCGCGGACCTCGGTGATCTCGTTCCAGTCGTCGGGGTTCGGCAGGGTGACGACGCCCGTCCAGGGGATGCGCTTCTCGTCCATCTGCTCGCGCCAACGGGCGAACTGCTCGCGCTTGTTCTTCACGTAGTCAGCGCGGACCTGCTCACGGCCGGCCTTGAAGGCGCTGTCGCGGAGGTCGCTGGCCCAGGCGTTGCGGGGGTCTTTCCGCAGGGTCTGGTCGGCGTAGTAGATGGCGTCGTCGTAGTTGCCCTTGTCGAAGGCAGTGATGCCCTGCTGGAGCATGGTCTCGATGACCGCCTGCTGGCGTTGCTCTTCGGCGTCACGCTGAGCTTGCAGTGCCTCAAAGGCGGCCTGCTGCGCGTCGAGGGTGGCTTGGGCAGCTGCGGCGCCCTTGTCAGCCTTGGCCTTGGCGAGGAGCTCCGAGATCTCGGTGTCCATGCCGCTCCAGTCGATGGAGTAGGGGGCCCAGAGGACGTGGTTCGTAGCGATGGTCAGCTCGGCGATGGCCTTGTCGTAGTCGCCGCGCGAGATCGCTTCCTTGCCAGCCCGGAGGCTCTCACCCGCCTCGATCTTCAGCTGCTGGACGCGGAGCTGGTGGCGCTGGTTGAGCTCGGAGGTGACGGTCTCGATCTCGCCGTCGCCTTGGCCGAGGAGCGAGTTGACCTCTGCGAGGGCGCGCTTGACCTGGAGGCTGT
>JAKVCE010000372.1 GCA_022447405.1 Planctomycetota bacterium
TGGTTCATGAACCGCAGATCGCCCTTCTCTGTGGTGACTGCGTAGAGGGCTTCCGCGTCGCGTACCCCGTACTCAAGATCCAGAGAGAGGTCTCCGGTCAAGGCGTGTGACTCGGGTGAGAGGAGGGCGACGCTGGCGAGGAGGGTGCAGAGGGTGAGTTTCATTTTGGTCCGTTGGCTGGGGGTCTAGGAGTCATGCGCCCGCTTCTCGGGGCGTACAGCCAGTTGCGCGGCGCTGAGAGGCCGCGGACAAAATTCCCTGAAATCCTCCCGGGCTCTTAGAGCCCGCAGAGTCAACGGCGCGCGAAGGGGTGAGCCTGCTCGTACACCTCGCGCAGCCGCTCGATAGAGACGTGGGTGTAGATCTGAGTCGTCGCGAGGTGGGCGTGGCCGAGGAGCTCCTGAATGCCACGGAGGTCGCATCCCTTGTCCAAGAGGTGCGTCGCGAAGGAGTGGCGCAGCGTGTGAGGCGTGGCGCGTCGCGTCAGGCCTGCGGCGGTGCAGTGATGATCGACCCTCCGCCCCAGCGAACGGGTCGTTAGGCGTCCCCCCTGGGAGTTCAGGAACACCGCTTCAGCCGCGTCTGACTTCGGCTTGGGACGACGCGCGTCTGAGAGGTAGTCCTTTAGGGCTCTCTGTGCGGGCTCACCGAGCAGGGCCAGGCGCTCCTTGCGTCCCTTTCCGCGCACGCGCAGGCAGCCTCCCTTGAGGTCGAGGTCGGCGCGGTTGAGCCCCACCGTCTCCGCCGCTCTCAGGCCAGCTGAGTACATCACCTCGAAGAGGGCGCGGTCACGGGCGCCGATCGCTGTCGTCACGTCTGGAGAGGAGAGGAGCGCCTCGACCTCCTCGAGAGAGAGGACGCCGGGAGGGTGACGCTTGGCGCGACGCTGCCTGAGCCCTGCGACGGGCGAGAGATCAATGCGCCCCTCCTCTAAGAGCCAGCGAAAGAAGGAGCGCGCGGAGGAGAGCTTGCGCTGGATGGTCGCAGGGCTGAGCTCGCGCTCGTCTAGCGCCGCGAGCCAGGTGCGGAGGTGGAGCGGCTTGACCTTCGTGGGGTCGACGACGCCTCTTGTGCCGAGGTGCTCTGCGAGGTCTGTCAGGTCCCTCCCGTAGGCGCGCAGCGTGTGTTCCGATGCGCCGCGTGCGTTGGTGAGGCGGTGCAGGTAGCTGTCGACGTCAGAGGTGAGACTCAAATCCGTTCGCCTAGGCCTCTGTCTCGGGAGGTGCGGGGAGGCGCAGCGCGAGGGCTATCGGGATGACGAGGAAGGCTGCGCCAGCGTGGTAGGGGAGGCTCGCGCCGAAGCGCCAGTAGAGGGCCGCGCCCAAGACAGGTCCGATGGCGCGGCTGAGGGAGCCCATGGAGCGCAAGACGCCGAGGGCGAGGCCCTGGCGATCTGCTGGGGCGTAGCGCGAGGCCAGGGCTGAGAGGCAGGGCATCGCGAAGGCGCTGCCCACTGCCATCAAGAACAACCCTGCGTACAAGAGGCCCTCGCTGGCCGCGTCGCGTGCCGCTGCGACGAGGAGGAAGGAGGGCAAGGTCGCGATGAGCCCGACTTGGATCAGGCGGCGCTCTCCGTACTTCGGCGCGAGCCTGCGCACGAGGCCGCCCTGCACGAAGGCGATCACGAGGCCGATGAAGACGAAGACCTTGCCGAGGTCTTGTCGGGTGTAGTCCAAGCTCTCCGCAGCCAAGAAGGTGATGGTGAACTCGGCCGCGCCGAAGGCGACGAGGTAGAGGAAGTAGACCCAGTTCGTCTTCACGACGCCGGGGAGCTCAAGCTCTCGCAGGCGCGCGATCGGATTCAGCGAGCGCTGTGACTCGCCGCGCCTCTCCTCGGGCAGCGTCTCAGGGAAGCGGGAGATGACCCAGAAGAGGTTGATCGCCGCCATCACCGCGGAGGCCACGGCGAGGTAGGTGTAGGGGTGGGTCGAGAGACCTGCGGACTCGCCTGTGATGCCGAGGAAGTTCGGGAGGAAGGCGCCGATCGCGGGGCCGCAGACGAAGCCGAGGCCGATGGCTGCGCCCACCATGCCCATTCCCTTGGCGCGGCTCTTGGCGTCCGTCACGTCCGCCGCCGCTGCAGAGGCGATCGAGATGTTCCCCGCCATCATGCCCGCGAGGACGCGCGAGAGGACGAGGAGGACGAAGCCGCCGGCGAACATCCACAAGACGTAGGCGGCGACGGTCCCCGTGAGCGTCCACAAGAGGACCGGGCGTCGGCCGCGGCGGTCGGACATAGAGCCCCAGACCGTGGAGAAGATGAACTGCAGCAGCCCGTAGACCGAACCCAGGATGCCGCCGAAGAGCGTCGCCACCGCGTTCTCGTCGCCGCCGGTGATCTCACCTAGCGACTCGTACAAGCGACCGATGAGGCTCTCCGGCCCTTCCATGGCGAGGTAGTGGTCGAGCATCCCCGGGAAGATGGGGAAGAGGATCGAGAACCCGACGATGTCGAGGAAGACCGTCAGGAAGACCACGCCGAGGAGGGGGTGGGAGGAGGGCCCGCGGAGCTTGCCCGCGCCGTTCTGTGTCGCTTCGGTGGTCGCCATGAGGAGCAACTTGTACGGTGCTGGGGCCACCGTGGGAAGCACCACTCGTACAGCAAGCGCTCTGAGGTTCCGTCCTCGGGTCAGACCCCTCACCGGCGCCCCCCAGCCGGGGGAGGCGTTGGCGGCGCTGCGCACACGCTCTGGCCTC
>JAKVCE010000373.1 GCA_022447405.1 Planctomycetota bacterium
CCAGGCCTCAGGGTTGATCGGCTCGCCCACCGTGCCGAGCAGCCGGAGCTTGCTGAGGTCGTGCTTCTCGATGTGCTCATCGCCGAGGCGCATGAAGGTCCGGATCGCGGTCGGCGCTGTGTAGAAGACGGTCACTCCGTGCTTCTCGCAGAGCTCCCAGAAGCGGCCGGGGTGCGGGGTCGTCGGCGCGCCCTCATACATGACCACCGTGGCCCCGTTAGCCAGCGGGCCATAGACGATGTAGCTGTGACCCGTGATCCAGCCGACGTCGGCCGTGCACCAGTAGACGTCATCCTCACGCAGGTCGAAGACGTAGCGCGAGGTCAGATAGGCGCCGAGCATGTAGCCGGCGGTGGTGTGGACGATGCCCTTGGGCTTGCCTGTGGAGCCCGAGGTGTAGAGCAGGAAGAGGACATCCTCAGAGTCCATCGGCTCCGGCGGAGCGGGCTCGGTCACGGCCTCCATGAGCTCGTGGTACCAGCAGTCGCGCCCCTCGGTCCAAGCGACCTCGTTCTCACCGCGCCGCACACAGACGACGCTGTGCACGCCCTCGTATCCGTCAAGCGCTGCGTCGACCTCGCGCTTTAAGGGCAAGACCTTGCCTCTCCGCCAGCCGCCGTCAGCGGTGATGACCATGCAGCAGTCCCCGTCCTCGACCCGATCACGGATCGCCTGCGCGCTGAAGCCTCCGAAGATGACAGAGTGCGCAGCCCCCACGCGAGCGCAGGCCAAGACCGCTACCGCGAGCTCGGGGATCATGGGCATGTAGATCGCTACTCGGTCGCCCTTCTTGAGGCCCCGCCCCTTCAGCGCGGCCGCGAACCTCGCCACCTCATCGTGGAGCTCACGATAGCTGAGCTCCCGAATGTCTCCCGGTTCACCCTCCCAGAGGATGGCCGTCTTGTCACCGCGAGCCTCAAGGTGCTGATCGAGGCAGACCGCCGAGGCGTTGAGCTTCCCGCCCCCAAACCACTTGGCCACAGGGGCCCCGCTCCAGTCGCAGACCTCAGTGGGCGGCTCAATCCAAGGCAGCTCCTTGGCCATCTCACCCCAGAAGGCCTCAGGCTCCTCTACGGAGCGACGGTGCATCTCTTGATACTCGTCCTCAGAGGAGAGGCGCGCGGCGGCCTGGAACTCAGCGGGCGGGGGGAAGCGGCGATCCTCTGTGAGGACGTGGTCGATATCAGGCATGGCAAGAGGGTAAGCCCTGGGGCCTCTGGCGGGAATACCGACTATTCCTGCCCCAAGCGGATCGCCGCTGTCGGACTTGAGGGTGATGTATTTCCCCACACACACACCTGAAGCCACAAGAACGACAACGAGGAATGGGAGCCCGCGCGCATCCTGGACCGCTGGAACTCCTGGGCCCTGGTCTACTTCCCCAGCCAAGACCTCACGACTTGGATCGACCTAGACACAGAGCCCTACCAGCCCCTCTCCAGCGCAGAGGCCGCCTGGCGCCTCGATGAGCTCGGCCGCGTGAACTAAGCGCGCTTGTTGAAGAGCGTGAAGTAGCGCGCAGCTTTACCCGCCAGCCTCGCGGGCTGGGAGAGCTCCCGAAGGAGGCGCTTGGGGCGGAGATAGAAGCGCCTGTAGGCGTGCCTGATCCAGCCCTCGATCTCATCCGCGGTCATGTGCTCGTTCCCCTCGAGCGCCTGATATCCAGTCATGGTCGCGTAGTCGAAGTCGCGGGTCCCGCTCAACATCTCATAGAGCGGCGTGCCCGGATACGCGGTGACCGCGCAGAACTGGACCTGGTCAGGATCGAGGCGCTCCACGAGATCGAGGGTGTCCCCCACCATCTCAGGGGTCTCCTCCGGGAAGCCGATCATGCAGAAGGCTCGCGTCTCGATGCCGACGTCGCGGCATGCGTCAAAGACCTCTTGCGCCTGATCGTGATCGAGGAGCTTCGCGCCGCAGTGCTTGCGCTGGATCACCTCGTTGCCTGACTCCACACCGAGGGAGATGTGGACGCAGCCAGCGGCCGCCATCTTCTCCAAGAGCGGGCGGCTCAGGACCTTCACCGCGGTCTCGCATTGCCACTCGAGCTTGAGGCCGCGCTCGAGGATCCCGTCACAGATCGCCTCGACGCGGTCCTTGCGCGTAGTGAAGATCGGATCACGGAAGACCACATGGTGGAGGCCGTGCGCGTCGTGGAGATCGGAGAGCTCCTCGAGGACATGCTCAGGTGAGCGGAAGCGGAAGCGGAGCCCCTGCGCGAGCGTGTAGCCGCAGAAGGAGCAGTCCAACGGGCAGCCTCGGCTGGATTTGACGGTGGTGATCGGACCGTCGACGCCGGGGAAGCAATACAGGCTGTTGTCGAGGAGGTGGCGCGCAGGCAGCGGGAGAGCGTCGAGGTCAGCGATCTTCTCGCGCTCGGGCTCATGGATGATCTCCCCGCTCGAGTCACGCCAAGTGATCCCTTCCACCCCGCTGAAGTCCAACCCATCAGCGGCGCGACGGGCGAGGTCCCGTACGGTGTACTCTGGCTCACCTCTCACGACCGCGTCCACGTGGTCTCCGTCAAAGATCTCACCCGGCGTGAAGGTGACCTGAGACCCGAGGATCCCCACAGGGACACCGAGCGCGGCGCGAATCCTCCCGGCCAAGCTGAGGTCCTGGTCCAAGGAGGTGCTCGAAGAGTCCAGGCAAACAAAGCCCGGCTCCGAGGAGAGCACGCGCTCCAGCGCG
>JAKVCE010000374.1 GCA_022447405.1 Planctomycetota bacterium
GAGGACTTTGAGCGGACTCTGAGGAGCGAAGAAGTTGGACGTTCAAGGCGGCGGCAGGTGTAAGTCCATGAGAAAAAAAGGCTTACGGTGACAGGCTCGCGGCGCCAGGGCGCATCTTCTCTTCCGAGCGTCCCAAGCCCTTGATTGATACAAGGTTCTGACAATGCACGCGCATTGCTGCGTCACAGGTTCAGGTCGCTATCTTTTGGGCATGACGGACTCACCGCTCTCTGTCGGCCTCATCGGCGCTGGCTTCCTCGCTCGGGCGAGAGCTGCTGCGTGGCGCAAGATCGCCGGGGCCGAGGTCACGGCGGTCTGCTCGCGCACCCCCGCGCGCGCGGCCTCCTTCGCAGGCGACGAAGGCGTCCCCATCGCGGCAGCCGACCTAGACGAGCTGTTGAGCCGTGAAGACATCGAAGCGGTGGACGTCTGCGTCCCTAACCGCGCTCATCGTGAGGTTGTCGAGTGCGCCGCGCAGGCCGGGAAGCACATCCTGTGCACCAAGCCTATGGCCGCGTACGTGGGCCAAGACATGGAGGGCGAGCCAGACACAGCCGCCGTGGGCGCCGTCGATCGCGCCGTGATGATGGAGGTCGCCGTCGCCGACGCGGAGGCGATGGTCCGAGCGGCGAGAGAGAGGGACGTCGTCCTCTCTTACGCAGAGAACTGGATCCACGCGCCCTCTATTCAGCGCGCAGCTGGGCTGGTCGCGTCTTCGGGGGGGAGCCTCTTGGAGATGCGGGGGTGGGAGAGCCACTCTGGCTCCCACTCGGAGTACTCGATGCAGTGGCTCCACGCTGGCGGGGGCGCGCTGCTGCGCCTCGGGGCACACCCCATCGGGGCGATGCTCTACTTGAAGCGCGAGGAGGGCTTGCAGAGGGACGGCTCAGCCATCCTGCCCGTCTCGGTGAGCGCAGAGGTGGCTGACCTGACGCAGAACGCTGCCCTCGACGACGAGACCTGTAGGGTCGCCCGCGGCTGGGTCGACGTAGAGAACTGGGGATGCTGCGTGATCTCCTTCTCGGACGGGTCACGAGGGGTCGCCTATGGGAGCGACAACAAGCTCGGCGGGATGCAGAGCAAGCTCGAGCTCTCCGGATCGAACTTCCACCTGGAGTGCAACCTGAGCCCCAATGACATGCTGCGGGCTTACGCCTCAGACGAGGGCGTCTTTGAGGGTGAATACCTCATGGAGAAGCTCGACAGCGCCGCCGGGTGGAGCACACCCATGACCGACGAGAGCTGGAGCTCGGGACAGTTCGCGATGCTGGAGGATTTCAGGGACGCCGTCCGGGGCGGGAGCACGCCGCGCTCGGATGGCGAGCTCGGGCTCGCCGTCACGCGCGTGGTGTACGCGGCTTACCTGTCTGCCGCAGAGGGCCGGCGAGTAGACCTCTAGCGAGGTCCGCCGAGGTACTTCCTGGTGTAGCGAGCGCAGGCCGCGTCGAGCGCGGCTTGGTCTTGGGGGTCCTCGGCGAGGGATCCGCGCAGCTCCTGGGCGCGTGCGAAGTGCTTTGAGGCGGCGACCTTGGAGCTGGTCTCTTGGTAGCAGGTGGCCAGGCGCAGCTGTATCCAGGGGTCCAGCTCACGCACCTCTGCGGCGATCAGGAAGTCCGCTGTGGCGCCACGGAAGTCACCCATCGACATGCGCTGTGTCCCTCGCTCCAGAGCGATCTTAGAGCTGACTCCGATCGTGGTGACCATCGCCCGCAAGGGGTCGATGAGGGTCAGGGTGTTGCCGCTCTGCGCAGCGACCTCTCGGGCGCGAGTGGCCCGCTCTGTCTCTCCGCTCCGCTCGTAGGCTTGCGCGAGCGCAGCCCAGGTCGGCCCATCGTTCCTCGGTGAGAGCTCCGCCGCGCGCTCGAGGTGTCGCGTCGCCAGCGCGCTCTCGCCGAGGTCGAGGTAGACCTGACCGAGGGCGCGGTGGACCAGGGGCTGCCGCTCGTCGATCTTCAGGGCTCGGAGGTACGCGTCTCGGGCTCCCTCGGAGTCTCCGCTCGCGTCCAAGACCCTGCCGGAATGGATGATCGGCTGAGGGAGCTCTGGTCGCGCTCGCGCCACGAGGTCGAAGAGCCTGAGCGACTCTTCTGGCTCCTTGTCCATCATCTCCAAGACGATGGCGAGCTGGTAGCAGGTCCACGGGTCGTCATCATCGATCCGCACCGCCTCCCGATAGGCTGACTCTGCAGCCGGTGTGAATCTGTGCGCGTCCAGGATCGCGCCTAGCTCTCGCCAAGCGAGCACGTCGCCTCGACTGTCGGCTACGCGTGCGCGCGCATTCTCAATCGCTCGCGCGACTCG
>JAKVCE010000375.1 GCA_022447405.1 Planctomycetota bacterium
CAGAGAGAGCTCATCACGAAGACGTCGCTCCCGGCCATGAGTCGCGGGACATCGCGGCGGATCCCGCAGAACACGCAGTCGTCGCCGAGCGCATGCTCCGCAGCCCAACCCTCGGCGCGCTCCCGCCCATCTCCAAAGGGGTCGTCGCCGACGAGGAGCAGCCGCGGCCTCGCCTCCCCTCCGACAGCGGCACGAGCCCGAGCGAAGGCCTCAAGCAAGACGTCGTGCGCCTTCTGAGGGGCGAACCTCGCGACACAAACAAAGACAGGATCCTGCGCGCCGAAGCCGAACTCACGACGCAGGTCAGCGCGGTGCTCGTCTCTCGCGGCGCCGGCGGCCTCGAAGGGGCTCGCGTCGATCCCGTAGTACACGCGGCGCATGCGCGCCGGGTCCACGCGCCCGTGCTCCTCCACGAAGCGCGCGACGTGGTCGGAGAGCGCGATGGTGCGCCTCGGGATGTTTCCGAGGACCCCGTGCAGACGCGACACCCAAGGGTTGAGCAGCGCGCGCTCGTCATTGTGCTTACCCGAGACCAGTCGGTCAGAGCGACCGCAGAGCTTCGCGCAGAGCGCGGTCAAAGCGTCCGCCTTGAGCAAGTGAGAGTGGATGAGCTCTGCGCCGCGCAGCTCACGGATCAGCTTCAGCGGTCCAACGCGCCCAGCAGCCGTCGCGCCAGCTCGCTCAAAGTCCGGGGCGAGGCGCCCCTCCCCCTTCAGCCAAGCGACCCGGACCTCATGACCACGGGCGCACTGGCCGGTGACCTGCTGCAGGAGGTGCATCTCTGCGCCCCCGACGTCCAGGGTGGTGATGACGTGTAGGATCCGCATGTGGAAGGCCTGAGCTCGGCGGCTCGCGTCAGAGGAGCTCCTCGTAGACCGCCTCGAGGTCATCCATCATGCGCTCCAAGGCGTGCCGTTCCAGCACCCATGCCTGCGCGCGCTCCGCGCGAGCGCTGCGCTCCCCCTCCCCAGCCAGCACGACCTCCTTGAGGGCAGCTCCGACAGCCTCAGCGGAGGGCTCGGAAGCCATCCACCCGCGCTCACCGTCACAGAGGAGCTCTCGTGCGCCGTCCACGGGGGTCCCGAGCACCGGCAGGCCCGCTGCGGCAGCCTCCAGGACGACATAGGGCATGCCCTCCCAGCGCGAGGGCAGGAGCAAGAGGTCCGCGGCCTTCATGAGACTGGGGACGTCCTCCCGGTGCCCCAGAAACACCACGCGCTCGGCGACCCCCAGGGAAGCCGCCAGGCCTTCGAGCGAGCGACGCTCCTCTCCCTCACCAGCGATCCAGAGCTCAACCTCCTCACAGCCGGGGAGCGCGAGGGCAGAGATCGCGAGGTCTTGTCCCTTGGCGACGTTCAGGAGTCCGCACACGAGCACGCGCAGACGCCCTCCCTCAGACTCTTCAAGGGCAGCAGGCGCGGCGAGTTCATAGGGAGCGGGGTCGATACCGTTCGAGACCACGCGGACCTGCGTGGGGTCCACGACACCGCTCGAACGCATCGTCGCGGCCTCGCCCTCGCTGACGGCCACGATGAGGCGCGCCATCCTGGAGAGCCGCCGCTCGACCGCCTTAAAGATCCAGCGCTTGAGGGGCCCAAACATGTGACCAAAGAGGAAGGAGTAGGTGTGCGGCGTGTGGACGACAGCCTCGCAGCCGGCCTTGCGCGCGGCGCGACGCCCCAAGGCCCCCGCTTTGGAGCTGTGCGTGTGAATGAGGTCAGGCTCGAGCTCTTGGATCAAGCTGAAGAGCTCCTGAGCGTGCGCGCGGTCCTTGGCCAGATCGAGCTCACGCACCATCGGGACCTCGTGCACGTGCGCGCCTGCCTCAGCGAGCTGCGCCAGGTCCGTCCGGAATCCCTGCGTTCGCTCCGCAGAGACAGCGAGGTGCACCTCCCATCCCCTCGCTAAGAGGCCGCGGCTGATGTCGCCGAGGTGCCGCCGGGTCCCCCCGATGGTGCACTCCATGACCTGGAGGACTCGCCTCCCAGCCTGAGCGCTCCCCTCAGTAGGCACCGGTCCCCTTCATCACGGCGAAGCCCGTGAGCGAGATGATCACGAGGTCGAGGAGCATGGATTTGTTCTCAATGTAGAACAGGTCGTACTCGAGGTTCTCGTGGATGGCGCCCTGCCGGAAGTACGAGATCTGCCAGAGCCCTGTGATGCCCGGCTTAACGGTCAGGCGCTCACGCTCCATGGGACCGTACTCATCGACGATGAACGGCATCTCTGGCCTGGGGCCCACCACGCTCATCTCACCCATCAGCACGTTCAAGAACTGCGGGAGCTCGTCGAGGCTGTAGCGACGCAGGTAACGCCCGATGCGCGTGATCCTGGAGTCGTATGGGGAGCTGGGTGTGGGCGCGTCCCCGCTGGCCTCCTGGTGCATCGTGCGGAACTTGATCATCCGGAAGGGCCTGCCGTTGAGGCCGATCCGCTCCTGCATGAAGAGCGCAGGCCCCTCGCTCTCCTTCTTGATCAACAAGGCAGAGATCAAGAAGACCGGGCTCGCGAGGACGAGCACGCCCAGAGAGAAGACGATGTCGAAGGCGCGCTTGGCGAAGGAGTAGAAGTAGGAGTCGCTCTTCTCATAGCGAGTGAAGAGCGGGACGGAGTCCAAAGAGGTGAAGCGAACTCGGTGGCGGACGAGGTGGTAGAAGCGCGGCACGACG
>JAKVCE010000376.1 GCA_022447405.1 Planctomycetota bacterium
GGTAGAGGGTAGGGCCTCTGCCGCCGATGCACTCAGCGCGCTTGAGCGCCGCCGTGCCCTTACGCAAGAGGTCCTGAGCGCTCACGGATGTCTCGGCCTTTGCGATGCCGAATCGTGGGCGCAAGGTGAGCTCCTCACCATGAAAGGTGACTGGTGTCCTGAGTGCGCGGAAGAGTGCCTCTGCCACTCGATTTTCTCGGGTGTCCCCCTCGACCAGGACTGCGAAGCGGTCGCCAAAGAGGCGCGCCGCAGAGAGGTGGGGTGGCAGCGCCGTCAGGATGCGCTCGCCGAGGGCGCGCAAGGCAGCTCGGGTCGCCTCAGTCCCTAGGTCGCCCACCAGGTCGTCCAGTCCGCCGAAGCCGACGAGGAGCAGGCGTGCGCGGCTGGGAGAGGGCTCGCCGCTCTCCAGGGCGCGGGTCAGGCGTGAGTCGAACTCGGATGAGCTCAGGAGTCTGTTCGTGCTGTGGCTCTCTTCTCTGTGCATGGTCCCTCTCGGTCTTGATGCCTTTCGACGCGAAGAGCGGGAGAGGTGCGAGCCACCGGGCTCACCCAGCAGGAAAAGATTGTCCGCCCGAGATGGGGCGATGCTTGCTCTTGAGAGAGCTAGTCCCCTGTGTAGCCGAGGCCTTCGAGGGCGCTCGTGTCCGGACCTTCGCCTCCGGCGGTGGCGGCTTGGAGCTTGAAGGCGTCATCTTGTATGAGGAACGCTCGGAGTCGTTCGGCGACCTCGGGTCGGTCCCCATAGAGGTTCACCTGCTCCTCCGGATCGACGCTGAGGTCGAAGAGCTCGGAGCGCTCCGGGTTGCCTCTGTGGTGAATCAGCTTGTACCTGCCGTCAAACACGGCGTGCAGGTCGTCCCGGCAGATCTCCGGGAGTCTGGAGAGGGGGGCGTGGCTGTCTTGCAGGTTGAGGGCGTCCGCGTAGGCGATGCGCGGTGTCTCTTCGTCCCCCGTGATCATGGGCAGGAGGCTCGCGCCGTCCATGGGCCCTAGAGGCGGCGCGTCGGCGAGCTCTAAGAGGGTCGGGGCGATGTCCGTAATCCTCGAGAGGGCGTTGACGACAGCGCCTCTCGGCATGCCCGGGCCTGCGATGAGGAGCGGCACCTGGATGGACCACTGGTAGATGAGCCGGTGTCGGCTCCAGCCATGGAGACGTTGCCCATCAGAGAGCCCTTGGCCGTGGTCAGCCGTGATCACGACGATGGTGTCCTCAAGCTCGCCAGAGCGCTCCAGTTGCTCAAACAAGGCGCCTAGCTGATGGTCCATCCAGGCGAGCTCCATGTCATAGAAGGCCTCCTTAGCGACGAGGTCTCGCTGGTGGGGGATCTCCTCGTAGCTGACGCCGAAGCGTGAGGCCCAGTCAGGGGGCGGGACCAGCGAGAGGTCGTGGACGTCGAAGAAGTGGAGCCAGGCGAACCAGGGCGCGTCATCGCTTCGATCGCCGAGCCACTCCATCGCCTCCGCTGTGGTGGAGTCAGCTCGCCGCTGGTAGCGCGAGCGCGGTTGGTCTAACAAGACGCTGTCTCTCAGGGAACGGACGGGCTTGGTGAGGTCCAGCATGTCTTGCGTGTCCTCTATCCCGGTCCGGTAGGTCTCAAAGCCTTGTGAGAGACCGTAGTAGGGGCTCAGCGGGTACGCGCTGACAAAGCCAGCCGTCTCATAGCCTGCTAACGAGAGGGCCTCGGGGAGCGTGGAGACCTCATCGACGAGCGTGTGTCCGACCTCGCCGTGGAAGACCCTCAGCCCGTGGTTGTAAGGGTTGAGCCCCGTAAGGATCGAAGCATGGGCCATGGGGGTGATCCCTGCTGTCGAGAGCGCCATCTCGAAGCGCACGCCGCGCTCAGAGATGGAGTCGATGTTAGGCGTCTTCGCATCCTCCCATCCATAGCACCCGAGGCGGTCGGGCCTCGTGGTGTCGAGGGTGATGAGCAGGATGTTCGGCCGCTCTGCCGCTGCGCCTCCGCAGGTTGAACACAGGAGGCTCAGGGTGAGGATTGAGATCGATCTAGCGCTAGGCATCAGGGCTTCCTTGTCTGCCAGTACGTGGCGAGGTCAGCTTGGGTTAGGGTGTCTCTTGAGGTTGTTCGGCGATCGGTCCATAGCTTGGCGCGGTCGCGCAGGGAGAGCGGCTCCAAGGTAGCGCACACGGCCAGCTGTTCACGCAGCTGCACGTGCGGGATCCAGCCTTGGTGGGCGACGAGCTCTCTCAGGAGGAGGTCTTCGTGGGTCGAGAGCTCCCGCATGAGCTCTGGCGTGAGCGCCTCTGGGTGGTGTGCAGCGAGGACAGCCAGCGCCGCACAGTCGCCGTCTCGCAGTGACTTCAGCAGGGCGCCGGCGTCCCTGCTGGGAGCGAGGAAGAAAGGGGTGGCGCACAACAGGCTAAGTAGGAGGGGCGCGCCCCAAGTCGTTGTCACGTCCTTCATTTCTGCTGCCATGCTTGTGAGAGGACCAAGAGCGTAGAGCGGTGGTCGATGAAGAAGAGGGCGATCATGGCGAGTCCTGCGAGCTTTGCGAGCGCTCTCTCTCTTGGGCTGGCGGATGACGTCAGGAGGGCGGCAACAGCGATCAGCAGGAAGTGTGTCAGCGGGAGTCGGAGCCTGGACATGCCTACGAGGAGCGGCTGAGCTAGGAGCAGGGTGGTAGGGATCCAAAAGATCG
>JAKVCE010000377.1 GCA_022447405.1 Planctomycetota bacterium
TGCTCCTGGCGCTCTTCGGAGTCCTCGAGCGCGAGGGTCAGCTCGGCCGCTCCACCCTAGCCATCGCCGTCGCGGAGAACCGCGCGATCGAGCTCTCTGGACGCCTGCGTCGGGAGCTTGTGGGCGCGCGAGGCAAGCGGGTGCGCTGCGTCCTCACCGCGCCCCTCAGCGCTGGCGAGTCCGGCCCGGACTCCGTGGCTACCGTGAGCACGACGACGGGCTTCCCTCCCTCAGGCACTCTGCTCGTGGACTCAGACGCGGCGAACTTTGAGCGCATCGCCTACGCCGGGCTCGACGCCAGCGAGCGGGAGTTCCAGGAGCTCGCTCGCGGCCAGGGCGGGACCGCGCCGAGCTCACACTCTGTCACCCCGTCTTGGGTGCTCTGGGCTGGCATGGCCGTCCCCGTCGTGGGCGCGCTAGGTCCAAACGATGGCACCGCGCTCTTGGACGGAGAGGAGGTCCACTTCCGCGGTGACGGGGTCGGGTTCAGCTACCGGGTGCCTGTAGACCCTGACAGCTCCGTCGGGCTCCCTGACTTCCTCGACGGCCTCAAGCCCGCGTGGGGCGCGGTCACGAGGAGCGGCCCTGAGGGCGCGCTCGCGCCGAGCACCAGCGGCTGGTGCGTGATCGTCTATGAGGCGCGGAGAGAGCTCACCGAGGTCGAGCTCGGCGCTGACCTGAACATGGACGGCGACGAGGAGGACGTCTTTGAGGAGGGGCGCCTGGTCAAGATCACCTGGGACACTCAGGACCCCTCGATCCCAGTGCATCGTCAAGCCCTCGGCCCCGCCTGCATCCTGCAAGAGCGCGACGCCCCCGGGGCTGACCTCGACGGCGACGGCTACGAGGACCCGCTCTTCCTCTGGGACGCGGACACGCGCGTCTTGAACCTGCGCATGTTCATCCTCGCCCGCGGGCTCCCCGATCGACCCACCACGCGCCGCGTAGAGGCGCGGGTCTTCCTGCGCAACGCCTTCGAGGAGGTGTCCGAGTGAGACCTCACATCGCCCGTGAGAGCCGTCGGGGCTCGACGATGATCCCGGTCCTCATCGTCCTCTCCTGCATGTCGATCTTGTCCTACGCCATGCTCACCGCCGCCCTCTCGGGCGCGCGCAGGACGAACCTAGACGGCGACGAGTATCGCCTGGAGAGCGCCGTCGAGAGCGTCGCGAGCCTCACGACCCAGGCCCTCTGGGGCGCCTACGTCCGCGAGCAAGGTGGCGCGCCCGGGGACATCGACTCCTTCAGGCTCTTCCTCGAAGCCCAGGGGATCTACGAGGCCGTCGGCGAGGGCGAGGACCCGGACACGGCTTGGCCTCCTCCGCTCGGAGACTCGGACTGGATCGACCTCAAGGGCCTCATCAGCCTGCCCTCAGACGGCTCCGGCGGGTCCCTCTTTGACCAGGTCCGGGTCGACGCGGTCGACGTCGCGCGGCACGACGTAGGCGAGGGCACGAACCTGCACATCGTCGTCTCCGCCAGCACGACGCGCGGCGAGGGCCTCGCGAACCCGGTCATCGACCGAGCCATCCAGGTCGCCTACACCATCGAACCGGCCCCCTTCGAAGGCTTCGACTACGGCATCCTCGCCAACAACGTGAACTGCATCTTCTGCCACACGGTCGTGGACACCACCGAGCGCTACTACGGGATGAGCACAGGTGATGACGGCTATGAGCGCGTCCGCCTCGGGACCCTCGAGAGCCTCATGGTCCGGGACAACTTCTTCGATCAGCCCGCCTGGCAAGGGATCAGCGACGGCTACGCAGACTCCTGGATCGGCGGCACGCTCTATGTCCGCGGGGTGGCGACAAACCACGACGGCGTCCCGATCTCAGACTGGTCCAGCTCTGCCCTCGGCGCTCACTTCGGCTCCTTCGCCTTTGACGAGGACGGCTTCCTCCTCGAGGACCTCTGGGGAGACCCTGTCCCGACGCCCTTCTCGCCCGCTGGGGCTCCCCCGGATCCTGGTGAGAACCTCTACCTCGACTACCCCGTCATCGCAGAGGACATGCCGGACGGAGCGCTGCCGACGAGCTTCCCTCCCCCCATCCCTGATGACGGCGGAGAGAGCGGCGAAGGCGCCGGGAATCGGATCGTCGACACCGAGGAGTTCGAAGACATCGCAGACTCCGCAGACGGCGCGATCACCGCAGGCACGATCAACGTCACCGCGGCGGGTGTGAGCATCGACACCTACGCGGAGTACCTCGCCGCGATCTCCACGGGGAACCGATCCACGCTCGAGTCCTCCGTGACAGGGAACGTCATCCTCACCGGCACCGAGCTCCAGCCCATCGTGCTCGACGGGAAGCTCGCCATCGACGGAGACCTCGTGATCAACGGGGTCTTGAAGGGCGAGGGCTCGCTCTACGTCTCGGGAAACATCTACGTCCCCACCGACCTCGTCTACGCCGACGGCGTGTCGGGAGCTGGACTGCGCACCTTCGGGGTCGCGAGCGACGGGACGCGGAACGCCCTCGGCCTCGCAGCAGGCGGAAACATCTTGATCGGGGATTACCTGCGCCCACAGGCCTTCGTGATGCCAGGGCAGTACGACATCGTGACGGGCGAGTACCCCGGAGCAGGCACGAGCAACTTGGAGAGACGGAGGGCCTGGAACTTCGCCATCGCGGAGGCG
>JAKVCE010000378.1 GCA_022447405.1 Planctomycetota bacterium
GACGCCGAGCCCAGCGAGCGCGCCTGCCACCTCGGCGGCGCGCTGCAGCTTCCCAGGCGGGCCGACGCCCATGGAAGCGCTAGAGTCCAGGAGGACCGCCCATTCCTCACCCGCCCCTCGTCGGGTCACCTTGACGAAGGGCTGACCGAGCCGCGCGAGCAGCGACCAGTCCAGCCGCCGCGAGTCCTCTCCCGCGCGGTAAGGCCTGTGCCCCACAAACTCCTCGCCGCCCACGAGGTGAGCGCCTCGCCCACCTTCTTCGCGCAGCTCACCGCCGACCTCTAGACGCGCCGCGAAGGTGCGCGCCCGCTGCAAGAGCTCAGCGTCGACTGAGACCTCGGGGCAAGGGAGCGCGTGCGCCTCAGTCATCGCCGTCGCCAAGGGGTCGCGGGCGCCCCCTCACTCGGTGCAGCGCACCACGACGAGGGACATGTCGTCTTCGCGGTTTCCAGCAGCGAACTCAAGGACGCGGTGGACGAGCTCCTCGCCGACCTCCTTCGCCCCCTTCCCTTCGCTCGCCTTGGCGGCGAGCACATCGCGGACACCAGCCTCGTCGAAGAGGTCTTCGGAGCCTACGTTGCTGCGCGCCTCGACAATCCCGTCGGTGAGCGCGAGGAAGACGTCGCCGGGGTTGAGCTTGATCGCCGCGGGTGTCTCATAGGGAAACTCATCCATCATCCCCAGCGCAGGGCCGTCTCCCGCGATCGACTCGATCTCTTTGGTCTCCATACGCCAGACCAACGGCGGGGTGTGGCCAGCGTTCACATAAGTCAGAGAATCCGCGCTGAACATCCCCAGAAAGAGGGTCACGAACATCCCGTCCTCTGCGCGCTCGGAGAGGTCTTCGTTCAACATGGAGAGCGCCTGCCCTGGGTCCGAGACAAAGCGCAGGGAGGAGCGTAAGGAGGCCTGAGCAGATGCGGTGATGAGCGCGGGCCCGATGCCGTGTCCAGTCGCGTCTCCGACCACCACGGCGAGGCGGCCGTCCTTCAAAGGAACGAAGTCGTAGAAGTCACCGCTGGTTCGCTCCGCGGATTGATACCAACCGAACACGTCGAGGCCAGGGACATCCTCCGGGATGGAGGGCATCAACCCGCCCTGGATCGCGCTAGCGATCTCTAAGGACTGCTCAAGCCGCACCTTCTCCAAGGAGTCGATGTGCAATTTGGCGCTGTCTACGGCGATGGAGATTTGTTGCGAGAGCGCCTGGAAGTAAGAGAGGTCTTGGACGTTGAACTGGCGCGCGGCGATCTTGGAGTCCACATAGAGGACGCCGCGGGTGCTCTCCCCCTCCTGACCGATTGAGAGCGGCACGCACATGAGGGCGCGCAGCTTGAGGTCCACGATGCTCGCCCCGAGGTCGCGGCCGTCGGCGTCCGGATCGAAGGTGTCGCGTGCAGGCTCGTCCTCATCCAAGACCCTGCGGACCGTGGACGCAGAGAACTTCACGTCTCCTGTGACGTCCTCAGCCTCCCCCTTGGCCAGCCGCCTGGCGACCCGAACCACCAGGTCTCCATCCGACTGTTCCAGGATCAGGAGCCCGCGCTCAGCCCGCGTTCTCTCGATGGAGGTGTCTACGATGGTCCGGAGCAGTCGCTCGAGGTCGTCCGGGCCGCGCACCTTGGAGACCATCGCGCTGATGCGAGCGATCGACTCGAGGAGCTCCTCTACGGAGCGCTGGTCCTTGGTGGCGTCTCCAGTGAGGAACTGGGTCGAGCCAGAGTCATATGCGGCCAAACCCTCCACGCCGGGGGGCGGGGGCGCGGCCTCCTCAGCCTTCTTTTTCTTACGGAAGAACATCGTTAGGACGCAGTCTAAGCGATCTCCACCACCGCCCTGCAGGCAAATTCCATCACACCCCTTGCCTCGATCCCTCAGGTCTCGACAATGAGGGTGCCGCAGATCGGCCCACCACGGGACAGCCCCCTGAACAACGGAGCAACGCATGCACATTCAAGTCGAACCCCGCGATAACTACGCCATCCTCCACCTGAGGGGCGAATTCGACACCTACTACGTCCCCAACTTCCAAGAAGAGGTCGAAGGACTGGTCAAAGCTGGCGTCTGCCACGTCATCCTCAACCTCAGGCTGGTGAAGTTCATCAACTCCACAGCCCTCGGCGGCCTCATCAAGGCCTCTAAGGTCCTCTCGGCGAACGGTGGTCAGCTCCTCATCGCCCGCCCCTCCCGCTTCTGCAAGGACATCATCGAGAAGGTCGGCTTGGACCGCGTGATCCCCGTGCACGACACCGACGAGGCCGCGGCCGCTGCCTTCGGAGATGAGACCCCTGAGCCGCAGGGAGACGCCGAGTTCGAGGTCGACAAGTCCAGCATCATCTTCACTCCCACCGACCTCTCCAGGGTCGAGCACTTCATCACCGAGGAGGAGCGCGGGACTGGCTCACCGGTCAACCCGGTGCACGGGCACAGCTTCGGCGGCCGCTGGTCTGGGATCGCCCGCATGGCGAGCCTCAGCGAGAGCGGCCTGGCCTTCACCTGGAGCGGTGGCACGAGCGGGCTCTCGCCCTTCGAGATGGGACAACTCCTGGCGATCGGCACCCAGTGGAAGCTGAAGTTCCGCCTGCCCCTCCTCAAGAAGGGCTACTGCGAAGCAACTGCGGTCGCCAAAGAGGTCGAG
>JAKVCE010000379.1 GCA_022447405.1 Planctomycetota bacterium
TGCCTCGACCATGTCTTCACAAGTGGTCTCTAGGTCCAGGCCGTGGGTCTTTTGAAAGACCTCCTGCAGGAAGGTCTTCACGTCGAAGGCAGCCGCCCGGTGCTTCTCCAAGCGCTCCACTCTCCCACCACGACTCCCAGTCTTCAGGTGAGAGGCGATCTCCTGAGCCTGACTGACACGTGCTTCGTTCCAATCAACGAAGCCGACACGCAGCGCAAGGACGGAAGACTCGGCGCTCTTCTCAGGCAGGTGGCGCATCAGGATCGCCTTCACGCCCTCCTCGAGGAGCGAGAAGCCGTCCTTACGGCGCTTGGGATAGGACCCCCTCACGTTCACTTCGCTGAGGAGGCGTTTTACGAACTCGGCTTTCTTGACCAAGGACGAACTCCGAATGGCTACAGATGAGACGCCGGGGCGTCAGGAGCGAGTGACTACTCTTCTTCTTTCTCGTCAGCCTCTTCGGCGGACTCGGTCTCTTCGGGGGCTTCCTCTGCAGGCGCCTCTTCAGCAGGCGCATCTTCCTCTGCAGGAGCCTCCTCTGCGGGGGCCTCCTCTGCGGGGGCCTCTTCTTCGGCCGGAGCCTCTTCGGCGGGGGCCTCTTCTACGGGAGCCTCCTCTACGGGAGCCTCCTCTTCCTCGTCGGGCGCTTCCGCGGCCTTCTGCGCTGCAAGCTCAGCGCGCTTCGCGGCGATGCGCTCCTCACGGCGCGCCTCCTTCTTCTCCGCCCGAGCAGCCTGATCAGCGCGACGACGCTCGCCCGCCTTCGTCTTGACCTTGCGGCCGCTGCGATCCCGCTTCTTCTTCTCCGTCTCCATCTCCTCGTAGACGCCCATGCGCTTGAAGATCGAACGGACTGTGTCGCTCGGCTGCGCGCCGTTGGAGAGCCAGTGGCGAGCGCGCTCCACGTTCAATGTGGGCTGCTTCTCGGCGTCCTTGCACACCGGGTCATAGAGACCCAGCGAGTCGAGGGTGCGACCGTCGCGGGGCGCGCGAGAGTCGGCGACTGAGATTCGGTAGCAAGGGCGGTTGCGACGCCCAGTGCGCTTCATGCGGATGACAACGGACATATTCGAGCTATGGAGTGTGAGGGATGTGGCGTGAGCTCAAGCTGTCTCGACGCCACCAGTGCGCCCCTTGCGTGGGGCTCAAGGGAGCAAGATCTTGCCTCTAGAGAGCCCTCCAGAGAGGCCTCCCCTGAAAAGAGGGCCTAATAAGACACACTTTTCACCTCCCCCTGTCCAGAGCGGACCCCCAAAACAGGCACGAGCCTGCCGGGGGAAAGCTCAGCGCTTCCGGCCCTTCCTGCTGCGCTTGGGCTTCTTTTTTCGCTTGGGGGGGCGCTTTCTCGTGGAGGAAGAGCCCATCGGCCGCACGCCATCAAAGGGCGAGCCACCTCCAGGAGGCATCTCCATCCCACCCATATCTCCCCCGCCACCGAGCATGGAGCCTAGGCCGCCGCCGCCCAGCATCGAGCCCAGGCCGCCGGCGCCGGCGTCACCAGCGAGCTCGCCCGTCGAAGACATGTCCTTCAGGGTGTCCCGCTTGGCCTTCGCGCCGAGCTTCGACCCCATCCCCATCTTGCCCATCTGCTTCATGAGCTTCTTCATGTCCTTGAAGCGCTTCAGGAGCTCGTTCACCGCGCCCACTTCCTGCCCGGAGCCGCGCGCGATGCGGCGACGACGCGACATATCAAGGACGCCGGGCTGGAGCCGCTCGGCAGGGGTCATGGAGGTGAAGAGCGCCTCCAGGCGGTTCATGTGCTTGTCGTCGATGTCGAGGTCTTTCGCCATGCTGCCGACCCCCGGCATCATCCCGAGGACCTTCTTCATCGGGCCGAGCCGCCGCATCATGCGAAGCTGCGCGAGCATGTCCTCGAGCGTGAAGGTCCCCATGACCATCTTCTCGAAGGTGTCCTGCGCCTCCTGCTCGTCGATCTCCTGGCTCGCCTTCTCAACCAGGCCGACCACATCCCCCATGCCGAGGATCCGACCAGCCATCCTGTCAGGGTGGAAGGACTCGAGGTCTTCGACCTTCTCGCCGGTGCCGACGAAGAGCACGGGGCAGCCTGTCACCGCCTTGAGGCTGACAGCGGCGCCGCCGCGCGCGTCGCCGTCTAGCTTGGTCAAGATCAAGCCCGTGAGCTCCAGCTCTGAGTGGAAGGCCTCCGCAGACTTCACCGCGTCTTGGCCGGTCATCGCGTCGACGACGAGGACCTGCGCATCAGGCTTCACCTCGCGGGCGATCCCGCCCACCTCGCGCATGAGCTCTTCGTCCACGTGGAGGCGACCGGCGGTGTCGAGGATCACGACGTCGTGCCCCTCTTCCTTCGCGCGGTGCACCCCGCTCGAGCAGACCAAGGGAGGCCCAGCGCCCTCGACCGCGTGCACGGGGACGCCGATGCGCTCACCCAGGACCCGCAATTGCTCAATCGCGGCGGGGCGCTTCACGTCGGCTGCCACGAGCAGCGGGCGCTTCTGGTGCTGTTCCTTCAGGTGCTTCGCGAGCTTGGCGCAGGTGGTCGTCTTGCCAGCGCCCTGCAGACCAGCGACGAGGATGACGGTCGGCGGCTTGCGAGCGAACTCAACACGGGCGTCCTCCGGCCCCATGAGCTCGACCAACTCCTGATGGAAGGCG
>JAKVCE010000038.1 GCA_022447405.1 Planctomycetota bacterium
CTAGGGCGCCGGCCCATTTCTCGTTCTAGGGGTAGGAGGCAGTCACCCCGCACTGGAGCGGCGGGGCGATTTCCGACCAGGCACACACACCCAGGAGTTATCGTGATGGGACCGACCAAGAGCGCTGAGCAGAGAAGCAGTGAGGAGCTGAAGACGGGGAGGATATGGGAGCACTACCGTCGCATGAGGGCTGAGCGAGCGCGCTTCTCCCCCCGATTCTCACCAACTGAATTCATGACTGAGGAAGAGAGCAGCAAGCCTGAGCCCCAGGAAGGAGCGAGCGGCTCACTCGACAAGCCCGCCGATGGCGAGGTCGTAGAGAAGGGTCTGCCCAAGGAGTTCTCTAGCGACAAGGAGGTCAAGCGGCTGGTCACCTTGGCGCAGGATGGAGACGCGGAGGCGCTGAACGACCTCTTCACGCGCTACTACCACGTCCTCGTTCAGACAGCGCGTCGGCGACTCGGGCCCAGGTTGAAGGCCAAGGAAGAGCCCGATGACCTCGCACAGACCACCTTCCGCGAGGCGACCAGGGACTTCCAGGCGTACAAGTACCGCGGCGAAGGGAGCCTCCTGCGCTGGTTGATCCAGATCATGCAGAACAAGATCAGGGATCGAGCTGAGTTCTACTCGGCGGGCAAGCGCGACCTCTCCAGGGAGCGCAGCCTCGAGCCGACACAGTCCAAAGACGCAGAGGCGCAGAAGCCCATCGATCCCATGAGCGCTGACCTGACGGTCACGATGCGCGTGCAGCGGGTGGAGAGCTTCGAGATCCTCCGCGACGCCATGAGCGAGCTCTCAGAAGACCACCGTCGCGCCATCACCCTCGTCTTCTTCCAGGGTCTGTCCTTGCGAGAGGCCGGAGAGCGGATGGGTGGGAGGAGCGAGGACGCGGTCCGGATGATGCTTCGCCGGGCCGAGGGGCGCCTAGGAGACCTCCTGAAGAGGACCCTGGGGCGGGATCTGGACCCTGAGTGAGGTCGCCCTTGGCGCTCTCTGTCTGAGCGTGCGTCTTGCCACCGAGGCGGGCTGACTCTAGAGTGTTCGGCCCTTCGAGGTCCCTTGAGGGGCCAGAAGCGTGGGCGATTAACTCAATTGGTAGAGTGCCATGTTCACAGCGTGGAGGTTACTGGTTCGAGTCCAGTATCGCCCACCAGCCCGCGCCAGCCTGCGCCCTTCGGCGATCGCGGCTATCATGCCCGCGTGACGAGCTGTCAGGATTGGATCGGGGCCTTGAGCGCCCTTCGGGATGAGCGCGTCCCGTGCGTCTTGGTCGTCGTGGCCGGAGTGAAGGGGAGCGCTCCACGCGAAGAGGGCGCGCGCATGATCGTCGCGGGCGACGGCATCCGACACGGGACCATCGGCGGCGGTCGCCTCGAGCAGCTCGCGACCGAGCACGCCCAGGCGATGCTCACAGGTGACGGCGCCGCAGCGGAGAACGTCGAGTTCCCCTTGGGCGAGACCGCAGGCCAGTGCTGTGGGGGAGCTGTCACGCTCTTCTTTGAGCGCCACGAGTGGCGGCGCCGTGAGATCGTGATCTTTGGTGCGGGCCACGTCGGTCAGGCTCTAGGAGGGCTCGCTGGGTACCTGGACGCGGACCTGCGCCTGGTCGACTCTAGGACCCCTGAAGAGCTGCACCCGAAGCCGTCTGCAGAGCTCGCCGCTCGCTTGGACCTCGTGGACGCGCCCGAGGGGGTCGTGGACGAGATCGAGCCAGGCGCGTCCATCGTCGTGATGACGCACAGCCACGCCATCGATCAAGAGATCCTCGAGGCGTGCTTGCCGCGGATCCACGAGTTCGCCTATGTCGGCTTGATCGGGAGTGAGCGCAAGTGGGCTCGCTTTCAGGAGCGGCTCGCCGCGAAGGGCTTCAGCGACGAGGCGATCGGGGCCGTGCGCTCACCCATCGGGCTCGTGCGCGGGTCAAAGGAGCCGCACGCCATCGCCCTCAGCGTGGCGGCGGAGCTCCTCGGCGTCCCGCTGGAGGTGTAGGGCTCAGGCTTCGGCCTGCACCTTGGCGATGGCCTCGGTGAGGGCGGGGAGGACCTCAAAGGCGTCGCCGACGATGCCGTAGTCCGCGACCTTGAAGATCGGCGCGTCCGCGTCCTTGTTGATCGCCACGATCGTCTTCGAGGTGCGCATCCCAGCGAGGTGCTGGATGGCGCCCGAGATCCCCACGGCGATGTAGAGGTTCGGGGAGACGACCTTCCCAGTCTGTCCGACCTGCTCGGAGTGCGGGCGCCAGCCAGCGTCCACGATCGCGCGGCTCGCGCCGACAGCGGCCGCGCCGCCGAAGGCGTCCGCGAGGCCCTCGACGAGGGAGAAGTGCTCGGGCTCCTGCAGGCCTCTGCCGCCAGCGACGACGACGCTGGCCTCTTGGACGTCGAGCTTCCCGCCCTCCTTCACGCTGGTCCCGGTGACGCTGACCTTGCAGTCAGCGCTCGCGGCGCGCTCCGTGACCTCCGCCGAGCCGCCGCCTTCAGACGGGGCGAAGGCGTTGGGTCGGGTGGTCGCGCAGAAGACCGCGCTCGCGCTCTCGCAGGTCGCGATGACCTTGCCGGCGAGCCAAGGGCGGCGGGTCTGGAGCGAGCCAGAGGAGCCGTCTAGAGAGGTGATGTCGGAGAAGAGGGTGCTGTCTAGGTGCGCGGCGACCCGGGGCGCGACGTCCTTGCCCGTCGCCGTCGCTGCGGCGAGGAAGGCGCTGGCGCCGGACTCCTTCGCGAGGCCAGCGAGGTCAGCAGCTGCCTGGTCAGGGCTCCAGCTGTCTGCGCCCGTGATGTGACATACCGCGCCTGCGCCGCTCGAAGAGAGCTCGGCAGCCGCAGCGTCTGCGCCCGGGCCCATGACGACCGCGGTGACGTCGAGGCCGGCGGAGATGGCAGCGCCGAGGCACTCGAGGGAGGCGCGGCGCAGCTCGCCGCCAGAGTGTTCGATGAAGAGGATGGCCTTTGACATGAGACTTAGAGGACCTTGGCCTCGTTGCGGAGCGCTTGGATGAGGTCGTCGACTGCCGCCGCTCCCTCGCCGATGATCTTGCCCTCAGGGCGGGGCGCGGGTGTCTCGAGAGAGACGACCTTCGCGTGGGACTCTTCTACTTGGGGCGCGGCTTCGTCGAGGGGCTTCTTCTTGGCCGCCATGATCCCCTTGAGGCCTGCGTAGCGAGGCTCATTGAGCCCCTTGTCGCAGGTGATGACCGCCGGGAGAGAGAAGCTCACGGACTCGAGCCCAGCCTCGGTGGCGCGCTTGGCCGTCCCGCTGGTGCCGTCGAGCTCCAGCTCGCAGGCGTCTGTGACGCAGGACCAGCCGAGGTAGGTGGCGAGCATCGGGCCCACCGCCGAGTTGTCGCGGTCCGTCGCGACCTTGCCGCAGAAGACGAGGTCAGCGCCGAGCTCTTCGATCTTCGCCGCGAGGGCCTTGGCCGTGCTGCGGCAGTCACGCGCCTGCCAGTCGTCGTCGGTCAAGATGACGCCGGCGTCAGCGCCCTTCGCGATGCACTCGCGGACCTCTTTCGAGGCCTCGCTGGGGCCGAGGGTGAGGATGGTGACCTCGCCACCTTGGCTCTCCTTCGTCTTGACCGCCTCTTCCACGGCGATCTCGTCGTAGAAGGAGGTCATGTACTGGAAGGAGCTCGTGTCGAGGCTGGTCGCGCTCGCGTCGATCTTGGCTTGGGCGTCGGTCGCGGGGACGCGCTTGATGCAGGCGATGATCTTCATAGGGGGTCTCGTGAGAGGGCAGGGGCCGGAAATCGGGCGACCATGATATCGGCGGCCCCTCAATTGCTCAACGGAGCCTGGGGGAGAAGGGCGCTGGCGCCCTCACTCGCCCTCGTCGCCGGTGAGCGCGTCAGCCTCAGCGCTGGAGACGCCGCCAGCGATGGGCACGTCGAAGTTTCGACCCAGGTAGACCTCACGGACGGCAGCGTCCTTCACGAGGAACTCAGCGTCGCCCTCTCGGAGGATCTTGCCTGCGTGGATGATGTACGAGCGGTCCGTGGTCTGCAGGGTCTCTCGGACGTTGTGGTCCGTGATGAGGATCCCGATGCCTCGGTGGCGCATCTTCTCCACAAGCTCCTGGATCTCGTGCACGTTGATGGGGTCGACGCCAGCGAAGGGCTCATCAAGGAGGAGAACCGCTGGGCGGGTGGCCAGGGCGCGGGAGAGCTCGAGGCGTCGGCGCTCTCCGCCAGAGAGGGTCTCGGCGAGGTTGCCAGCGAGGTGTGTCAGCTCAAGATCTGCCAAGAGCCGCGCGCACTCCTCCTTCCGCTCGCTGCGGGTGAGGGGCATGGTCTCCAAGACGGCGAGGAGGTTCCCCTCTACGCTCATCCTGCGGAAGATGCTCGGCTCCTGGGGGAGATAGCCCATCCCGAGGCGCGCGCGCTTGTACATAGGGAGGCGAGAGCACTCCTCGCCGAGCAGGCTGACGCTGCCCTCTTCCGGGGGGACGAGGCCGACGGTCATCCTGAAGGTGGTCGACTTCCCCGCACCGTTGGGACCCAAGAGGCCTACGATCTCGCCCGCGCGCACGTTGAACGCGACGCCGTCCACGACACGTCTCCCGTGGTAGCTCTTGGCGAGGCCCTTCGCCTCGAGCAGGAGGTCGCCGGTCTGAATCTCTGATCGAGCAGGCATGACTCGCTGAGTCTATCTTCCGCAGCGAGGGACCCGCGCCCCGCACTTGAAGAGAGTGCAGGCTGCGCTCTCGGGGGTGGCGCGTTCTTCACACCCCCTCATGGTGGATGTGGAGAGATTGTGGAGATCGTGAATGGAGCGCTCCTTCACCTCTCCGGTCGCTCTCGAGCTTTGGGCGAGCGGGCAGGGGTCGCGCCGGCAGGGGGCGAGAGCGGGCCGCTGGGGAATTACACAAGGCGCTGCGGATAAGAGGTTTAGGGCTCTCACCCCGCGCCGCAAGGGGCCCCCGGGTGCGGAGGTGCGAGGACGCGGCAGCTCGAAAAGCTCTCCCTCTTCTGGGAGATGCTGCTTCTTACGAACTTGTGGAAAACCGCAGCTACTGGCTACCTGATCCACTTCAAGCGCCAGAGCTTGAGGGAGGGCTTCAAGGGCCAGAACACGATCAGCGCGCGCCCCGTGATCATCTCTCGCGGCACCTGGGAGCGCAGCTGGTTCGTCGGCACCGCGTTCCGGCGCTCCGAATCCAGGCAGGCGTGCCTCGTGCCCCACTCGTCGCGGAAGAAGAACATCGTCCCCAGCTCACCTCCAGGGACTCGCTGCGGGTTCTCCTCTTCGCCTCGGTAGTTCCCCTCGACGCCCCCGTCGACGTCGGGCAGGTGGTACCTCGCGAGGGTCCACTCGCGGCTGTCGCTGGAGTCTTGGGTGTTGTCACCGAGCATCACGTAGTGATCCTCATCTACGTACCACTGCGAGACCTTCACCTGGTCCGAGAGGTAGTAGATGTCGCGGTAGATCTCCACTGCCTCGAACTCGACGCCGCCACCGCGGACGCTGAGCTGGAGGTTGGAGGTCTGATCTGTAGCTGCAGGAATCTCGAGCGAGAGGACCTCCTCTCCGTCGACCTCCATGGCCAAGCGGTCGTCTAAGTTCTGCACGGCGAGCTCGATGTCGGCGCCGGCCGGGAGCCTCCAGGCCGGCTCCAGCTTGACCTCACGGTCTCTAGAGAGCGGAGAGCGCGCCGAGCGGGAGAGGTCTCTGGCGAGGATGCTCGGGGTCTCGTTCTCGGGCGCGGCTGGGCCTGGCAGCGTGAAGGTGTAGATGCGGGTGCCTTCGCGCAGCTCGAGGACGACCTCTAGGCACTCGGCCTCCGCCTGCACCTCGGCCTCAAAGCGGAGGTCACCGATGGGGTTGTTCGCTGAGGGGATCCCGCGTCGCTTCACGAGCTTCTCTCGGACCTCCCGAGGGTAGCCGTCCATGAAGTCATCCATGAAGGAGCTGTTGCTGGGCAGCCTGAGCGCTCCATCGCCAGCGGCGACGATGCGGTCTTCGGACACCTCCCAGGCGCTGGCGTTGTCCATGCGGCGCCACTGGAGCCTGCCAGGCGCGCCCACATCCAGGGCCTTCCAGGTATCAGCTTGGACGTTCTTGGGGCGCCGGAGGACCTCCCAGTCAGACTCATAGCGCGGCGGGTCGTTCTCGGGGCGGTCGCTGCGCCAGAGGTCGCCGTTCTCGATCCTCAGCCACTCAGGGCCGACACCGGCGATCCGCTTGATGTAATTCATCGAGCGATCGAGGGGGTACTTGAAGACCGCGACCTCAAAGCGCTTCGGCGCGCGGTAGTGGTAGGAGAGCTTGTCGACGAGGACCCGGTCGAAGATCCCCGTCTCCGGGTTCCCCATGAGCGTGGGTTGCATCGAGCCCGTGGGGATCTTGTACGCCTCGATCAGGAAGTACTTGAGCATCACCGCGACGATGATGGCCATCGTTACGGCCTCGACGTTGTCTCGCCAAGGTCGGCGCGGCTTCTCCTCTGCCGCCTTGGCCTCCACCGCGCTCACTTCTCGTCGCCTCCTAGCACCGAGAGGAAGGCCTTCTGCGGGATGTCGACGTTACCGACCTGCCTCATCCTGCGCTTGCCAGCCTTCTGCTTCTCGAGGAGCTTGCGCTTCCGGGTGATGTCACCGCCGTAGCACTTGGCGGTGACGTCCTTGCGGAGCGCAGCGATGGACTCACGCGCGATGATCTTGCTGCCGATCGCTGCCTGGAGCCGGACCTCAAACATGTGTCGAGGGATCTCCTTGCGCAGCTTCTTGAGCACGGCGCGACCGCGCATATCTGCCTGGCTGCGGTGGACGATGCACGAGAGCGCGTCCACCTCGTCACCGTTGACGAGGATCTGCAGCTTCACGAGGTCGTCAGCGCGGTAGCCAGTGATCTCGTAGTTCAGGGTCCCGTAGCCGCGGGTCGCCGACTTCAGCTTGTCGTAGAAGTCGTAGATGATCTCACCCATGGGCATGTCGAACTCGACCTGCACGCGGGTAGGGGAGAGGTGGTCTTGGCGGACGAAGGCGCCGCGGTGATCGACCGAGATCTGCATCAGGTTCCCGAGGTACTCCGTCGGGACGAGCATGGAGACGCGGGCGATGGGCTCGAGGAGCTCCTCGTAGTGGTCCCGCGGCGGGAGCTGCCCTGGCGAGCGGATCATCTCTTCCTCACCGTCAGCTTTGCGGATCATGTAGGTGACCGACGGAGCGGTCTGGATCATGTCCATGTCGTGCTCGCGCTCGAGCCGCTGCTGGATGATCTCCATGTGAAGCAGTCCGAGGAAGCCGCAGCGGAAGCCGAAGCCAAGCGCGTCGGAGGTCTCGGGGTGGAAGGAGAAAGAGGAGTCCGTCAGCGAGAGGGTCTCTAGCGCGTCACGCAGCGTCTCGAACTCCCCAGGGTTGGTCGGGTAGAAGTCCGCGAAGACCATGTGCATGGGCTCCTTGTAGCCGGGGAGCATCTCGACCTCGGGGCCCTTGTTGATCGTCAAGGTGTCGCCGATGCGGACGTCGCCGAGGGACTTGATGTTGGAGACGAGGTAGCCGACCTCGCCAGCGCGGAGCTCGTCGCACTTGGTCATGTTCGGTGAGAACTTCCCGATCTCGACCGCCTCGTAGACCTTTCCAGTGCCGAGCATGTGAGTCATGGCCCGCTTCGGCAAGACGCCGTTGAAGAGCCTCAGGTAGACGATGATCCCGCGATACTCGTCGTAAACGGCATCAAAGATCAGCGCTTGCAGCGGCGCGTCTAGGTCTCCCCGGGGGGGCGGGACCTCCTTCACGATCCGGTCGAGGACGGCGCCGACACCATCTCCAGACTTGGCGGAGACCGCGAGGGCGTCCGAGGCGTCGATCGCGAGGCTGTGCTCGATCTCTTCAGCGACCTCGTCGGGCCTCGAGTGAGCGAGGTCGATCTTGTTGAGGACTGGGATGATCTCGAGGTCCTGCTCTACGGCGAGGTATGCGTTCGCCACCGTCTGCGCCTCGACACCCTGGGAGGAGTCGACGAGGAGGAGCGCGCCCTCACAGGCCTGCATGCTCTTCTGCACCTCGTAGCTGAAGTCCACGTGGCCTGGGGTGTCGATCAGGTTGAGCTGGTAGGTCTCGCCGCCCACCTCATGCTCGATCGTCACGGCGCGAGCTTTGATCGTGATCCCGCGCTCCCGCTCGAGCTCCATGTCATCGAGGATCTGATCGCGCATCTCACGACGCTGCACCGCGCCGGTGTGCTCGAGCATCCGGTCGGCGAGGGTGGACTTCCCGTGATCGATGTGGGCGATGATGGAGAAGTTGCGGATCCTGTCTGCACGTGCTCTCCTAGGCCTCTTGAGCGGTCATGAGGTGCTCACGCAGGAGCGCTAGGGCTCTCCCGCGGTGGCTCACGAGAGACTTCTCCTCAGGGCTGAGCTCAGCGAAGCCGCGCCCAGTTTGCGGATAGCCCTCTTCGGTGAACAGGAAGTAGGGGTCATAGCCGAAGTCTCGCTCGCCGCGACGCTCTCGCAGGATGCGGCCGCGCGCCGTCCCCTCGAAGCGGGCTGCGATAGAGCCGTCTGGGCGAGCCAGCGAGAGCGCGCAGATGAACTGGGCCCCCCGCCCTGCGTCCCCGACCTCGTCAAGCTCCTCGAGGAGGCGCTCGTTGTTCGCCTCGTCGTCGCCGTGTGCGCCAGCGAAGCGCGCTGACCGCACCCCGGGCGCGCCGTCTAGGTGGTCCACCTCTAAGCCGGAGTCGTCCGCGAGGGTCCAGCGACCGCTCTCGGTCGCCCCCGCGGCGGCCTTCTTGTCAGCGTTCGCGGCGAAGGTCAGCCCGTCCTCTTCGACCTCGGGCAGTCCCCCGACGTCTGCGGGAGAGAGCACGCGCACCTCAGTCCCGCTCAAATAGAGCTCGATCTCGGCGAGCTTCTTGGGGTTGCCGCTGGCGATGAGCAGCTCCACTCCTCAGCCCTCCTCGACCGCGGCCCGCTGCGCCTCAAAGATCTGACGGATGCCGCCTTCCGCGCAGGCGAGCATGTTCTCCATCGTCTCACGGGAGAAGGTCGCGCCCTCGGCGCCCCCCTGGACCTCGACAAACTCTCCGCCGCTGGTCATGACGATGTTCATGTCGACGTCAGCCCCAGCGTCCTCCTCGTAGCAGAGGTCGCAGAGGACCTCGCCCTTCACCACGCCGACGCTCACGGCGCCGAGCTGTTGCTCGAGCGGCCACTGGCGGAGCATGCGCTTGGAGTCCATGTGCAGGAAGAGGTCGTGCAGCGCGACCCAAGCCCCGCTGATGGAGGTCGTGCGTGTGCCGCCGTCGGCCTGCAGCACGTCGCAGTCGATGTAGATGGTGCGCTCACCGAAGACCTCGAGGTTGGTGACCGCGCGCACGGAGCGCCCGATCAGGCGCTGGATCTCTACAGAGCGTCCGTCCACCCGTCCGTTGCGGTCGCGCGCCTTCCTCGTGTCGGTGGAGGAGGGCATCATCGAGTATTCAGCGGTGAGCCAGCCCTTCCCCTTCCCTTGCAGGAAGCGGGGCACCCCGTCCATCAGACTGGCTGTGCAGAGGACCTGGGTGTCTCCGAAGGAGGCGAGGACGGACCCCGGCGTCTTGGAGGTGAAGCGGCGCTGAAAGTGGATGGGGCGCATCGCCTCGGGGGCGCGGCCGTCTGTTCTGCTGGTGCTCATGGGTAGGCTGACAAGAATTGGGCGCGACAGTATACGCCACCTTGGCGGAGCTCAGATGTGCCGTAGAGCTGATACGTGCTCAAGTGGGATGGTGAGCTCTTCCCCAGCCTGGGTCGCGAGGCAGAGGCCAGCGTCTAGGTCGAGGCCGAGCAGGCGGCCGCGGCTCGTCTCGCTCCCGCGCTGGACCTCGAGCTCCCCGCCGTAGAGGCCCGCGCGCTCGACGAATGCGCTGCAGAGGATGTGCGGGCTGTCTGCTAGTTGCGAGAGCGAGGCCTCGAGCTCGCTGAGGATCTCCGTGAGCGCCCGCTCGGCGTCTGCCTCCACTCCACAGAGCGCCAGGCTGGTGACAGGCCGCTCTCGCTCGAGCTCGGCGGGGAACTCTGTGCGTGTGACGTTCACGCCGAAGCCAGCGACGTAGTGCGGCGCGTTCGGCTGGAGTCCGCGGCTCTCGACGAGGACCCCAGCGAGCTTCGCCCCGTCGTCGTCGACCACGTCGTTGGGCCACTTGAGCGCGAGCTCAGCGCCGCCCAGGCGCTCCAAGCCCCTCAGGACGCCGAGCCCCACAGCCATCGTGAGGCCCACGGGGTCATAGCCCGGCGGGGGAGGGAGGAGCACGACGCTCGCGTAGAGGTCCCCTCCCTCTGGAGAGGACCACTCGCGGCCGAGGCGCCCGCGGCCGGCGGTCTGCGCTGAGGCGAGGTGCACGTCGCCGTGGGACGCGCTCCCCTCAGCTAGGGCAGCGAAGGCACGCTCAGAGGTGGAGTCTGTGACCCCGTGGCGGATGACTCGTCGGTCCACGCGACGATGGTATCAGCGCCGCACGATCTCCTCGCGGAGATCCTCCCCCCGCTTACATGAGCAGGGAGCCAGACTTCTGTCCGAGGAGCGCCTTGAGCCTGTCCATCACGTTGGAGTGGATCTGGCAGACCCGGCTCTCGGTGAGGTTCAGCATCTCGCCGATCTCCCTCATCGTGTGCCCGGCGCGGTAGTACTGCTCGATGATGAACCTCTCCTTGGGCGTCAGGGAGCGGGTCATGTAGGCGAGCAGGTCGTTCTGGTTGAGCTCCTGGATCGGGTCCTTCGCCTGCTGATCCTCGAGGACCTCGATCTTCTCTCCGGAGCCCTCGTCGTCGTTGTCCTCCCACTTCTCCGAGAGGGAGTACATGCTGCGAGCGCTCGCGGCGTCCATCTCACGGGTGAGCTCGTCAGGCTCCATCTCCATGGCCTCGGCGAGCTCGTTGTGCGTGGGCTCACGCCCGTACTCAGCCGTGAGGCGGTTGAGGGCCTTGTCGATCTTGCTGGCCTTGAGGCGCACCAGGCGGGGGACCCAGTCCTGGCTGCGGAGCTGGTCGAGGATGGAGCCCCGGATCCGCGTCGTGCAGTAGGTCTTGAACTTGATCCCGCGCTCCGGGTCGAAGCCGCGGATCGCGTCCATCAAGCCGAAGAGGCCTGCGCTGATGAGGTCGTCCAATTCGATCGACTTCGGCAGCGTCTGCAGGAGGCGCTCGGCGATGTACTTCACGAGCGGGAGGTGCCGCTCCATGAGGGAGTTCCGGTAGGGCTCGATCTCCTTGGAGCGAGGGCCGGTCTCCTTCGCCTTCTTGTGGTAGAGCTCCCAGATCTCCTCAGTCGTGAGATCGCGGAGAGTCTCCTCGTACCCGCGCTCTTCGCTCAGGGGCGTGGCGTCTGCCTCCGTCGCGACCTCGAGCTCTTTCTTTTGTTCTTCGCTACCCATGTGTTCTGGTTGTCCTCCGAGGCCTACCTCACTCGACGTTCATCAGGGAGTGGATCTCCACATCGCCGAGCTTCTCTCGACCACCGAGGAAGCCAAGTTCGATGACAAAAGCGCACGCAGTAATCTCTCCGCCTATGCGTCTAACTAGGTTGAGCGCTGCAGACATCGTCCCTCCTGTGGCGAGGAGGTCATCGACCATGAGCACGCGCTCGCCCGGCTGGACTGCGTCTGAGTGGATCTCGACCGTGTCCGAGCCATACTCGAGCTCATAGGTCTCGCTGATCGTCTCGTGGGGGAGCTTCCCAGGCTTCCGAATCGGGATGAAGCCCTTGCCCACTGCGTGCGCCAGCGCTGTGCCGAAGATGAAGCCTCGTGACTCGATCCCGCAGATCACGTCATAGCTCGAGGGGTCACAGGCGGCTTGGAGGCCAGCGATGGATTCCCTCAGGCCATCAGGGCTCTGCAATAGAGGCGTGATGTCTTTGAAGATGATCCCAGGCTTAGGGAAGTCCGGGATGTCGCGGATGTAGGTCTCGATCAAGTGGCTCCTCTGACCGAGCGCGCTCGCTCACCCAAGGTGGATGCAGACGGCTAGCTAGGTCGCTCACCCATCATCGGAAACCTGACCCCCTGACTTGAAGAACGTAGGCGCGCTTTTCCTACGATCGGTCTATCTCTTCCAGGTCTACATCTCCTCGGGCGCTGCGACCCCCAGGAGCCGCAGGCCAGCTGAGATCGCCTGCTGGGTGGCCCTCACGAGGGCTAAACGTGCCGTCGTTACGCCAGATTCTTGCCCGAGGACGCGGTGAGAGGCGTACCAGGCGTTGACCTCACGAGAGAGGCCTAGGAGCCAGGTCGTCACCTCTGAGGGCTCTGCGTTGCGTGCA
>JAKVCE010000380.1 GCA_022447405.1 Planctomycetota bacterium
AGCTGGTGGTTCTCAAGAAGCGCAAGGAGCATCCTCGTGCTAGCAGCCACTGTGTTGTTCAGCGTGTGGCAGTGGCGGACCTTGCCGTCTTCACCGCGATAGCGGAGGTTCAGACGCCTGGCCTGGAAGTCATGGAAGCGGCTGGCCGAGTGCGTCTCGCCGTACGACCCCCGCGAGGGCATCCAGGTCTCGATGTCGAACTTCTGAATCTGAGGCTGGCCGAGGTCGCCACCGCAGACGTTCACCACTCGGTACGGGAGCTCCAAGGCCTGGAGCACGTCCTCCGAGTTCTGAAGGATCGCCGCGTGGTGCTCGAGGCTCTTCGCCTCGTCCGCCACATCCAAGATGACCTGCTCGACCTTCTGGAACTGGTGCACCCGATACAGCCCGCGGGTGTCCTTGCCATACGTGCCCGCCTCGCGCCTGTAGCAAGAAGAGAGGGCCACGAAGCGCATCGGGAGGCGCTCAGCCTCCAGGATCTCACCTTGGTAGAGGGCTGTGACGGGGACCTCCGCGGTCCCCACCAGACAGAGGTCATCACGCTCGTCGCACTTGTAGGCCTGATCCTCGCCGCCGGGGAAGTAGCCGGTCCCCACCATGGTCTCGGTGCGCACGAGAGTGGGCACGGAGAGCGGCGTGAAGCCCCTTGAGACCATCGTGTCCAAGGCGAAGCGCATCACCGCCCCCTCGAGGAGCGAGAGGTCACCCAGGAGCACGTAGTTCCTCGAGCCCGCAAGCTGGGCGCCGCGCACGATGTCCAGCCAGCCCTGCCCCTCCGCGAGGGTCACATGGTCGATCATGGGGAAGTCAAACTCGCGAGGGCTGCCCCAGGTCCGGAGCTCGACGTTCCCGCCGTCATCGTCTCCCTCAGGGACCTCCGTCGCGGGGACGTTGGGCACGAGCAGAAGCAGCGCGTCCAGCTCGGCCTTCAAGGACCCCTGTCGCTCCTCGTGCGCCTTGAGCTCTCCCTTCAGGGTCTTCTGCTCGGCGAGGATCTCTTCACGCTCCTCGGGGCTCGCGCCGCCCATGCGCTTGCCCATGGTCTTCTGTTGGTTGCGCAGGTCATCCACTTCGCGGTTTAGCCCCAAGAGCGAGGCGTCCAGCTCGAGCAAGCGGTCGAGGTCAAACTCGATCTTCTTCTTCCTGGCGCCATCACGCACCAGGTCCGGGTTCTCCCGGATGAACTTTAGGGCGAGCACTCGCTACTCCTTCCAGTCCGACTCGAGCTTGCCGAAGAGGGGGTTCTTCTTCTCAGCCAGCTGCAGCTCGACAGCGCTGGCGTTGTTCACATCGAACTCGCAGTCCAGCGGGAACCACACCTTGGACCAGCCGTTCTCGACCTCCATCATCACGTACTGGTCACTGATCAGCTTCATCCGGTCAGCCTTGTTCCCCTTCCGCGCGCCCGCCTTCCGCCACGAGACATCGGGGGCCACTCGGCAGTTCCAGGGGCGCTCGTAGCGCTCTCCGCGCTCCCCCACGACCACGACGCTCTGCCCTTGCACCATGACGCCAGCGCCGCCCATCTCGAAGGAGAAGTCCAGGCCAAAGCTGCCGCCCAGCTCCACGGTCGTGGTCTTGCCCGCCTCGACGCTCCAGCCCTCCATGTCCTCACCAGGGAGGATCAAGGTCTTGGCGGTCTGGCGCTTCTTCCCTTTGCGCAGGTCGCCGCAGAAGAGCTCGTAAGAGCCCACGGGGACCTCGACGCCCTTCGTCCCGTTCGCCAAGAGGTCGTAGTAGCAGTTCTCGTACTTCCCCTTCCCCTTGACCACCAGCCAGGTGGGCTTGCCGCCTTTGAACTTGAGCTTCATGGTCCCCGTCTCAAGGGTCACGGGGGTGGCGATGATCTCATCTCCCTTGGCCCCGACGACCAGGCGATACCACTCTTTGCCGACCTTCTGATACTCGCTCCAAGGGAGCGCTCGCTTAGCCTTCCCGATCCGTACGCAGTCCATGTCAGGCTGCATATTCCCCTTCGTCAGCCCGCCGTAGGAGTAGAGCTTGGGTGGGCTGCCATAGAGACCGTCACCGTTGTCGTCCATGATCTGAATCTGCTCGCCGGCCACCTCACCGACGACGCTCGCAGCGTTGAAGACGTAGACGCTGATGTTGAAGTCTGACACTCCGAGGTGCTGCTCAAAGCCTTGATAGAGGTCCTTCTCCATGCCCACGATGGCGAGGCAGGCCCAGTCCCGCTTCTCATCACCTGCGCCGATCTGGAACTGAACGAGCTCCATGTTGCCCGTGAGGGGCACCTTGACCTCGCCCGCCCCGTCACCATCAGCGTCGATGTTCACCTCATTGGCGCCGTCGCGATAGAAGTCCGGAGACAGATCTCCGAGGCTCGTCACCTTCCCCTTGGTGCCGTTCTTCGTCATGTAGACCGTGTTCCACATGGGGTAGAGACCATCAGCGAAGTAGCTCGGGCGCGCGCACTCATCGACATCCTCGACGGCCTGAAACACCAGGGGTGAGACGAGCTCAGCGCCGCTCGCCTTGGGGGCCTTCGCGGCGCCAGGTCCTGCGCCTGGGCCAGCCTCGCCGCCCTCCTCGGAGGGCCTCTTGTCGAAGCCGTTCGCCTTGAGGTGATCTGCGATCTGCCGATTGTTGAGGTAGATCTTGTC
>JAKVCE010000381.1 GCA_022447405.1 Planctomycetota bacterium
CCTCGCGGCCAACCTCGTGGGTGTCGGCGACTTCGGCAACACCTTCTGCTTCGGTGACGGCTCTGCCACGCTCTGCCCCTGCGGCAACAGCGGCAGCGTTGGCGTCGGTTGCGCCAACGGCTCAGGCCTCGGCGGCCGCCTCCTCTCCACGGGCAGCGCCTCGGTCTCCGCTGGCGACCTGGTCCTCGAGGGCAGCCAGCTCATCGGGAGCCAGCCCGGCCTCTACTTCCAGGGCAACAACGCTGTGAACAGCGGCGCCGGCAACCAGTTCGGCGACGGCCTGCGCTGCGCCGGCGGCGGCGTCATCCGCCTCCAGGTCCGCTTCGCGAGCTCCGGCGGCACCTCTGCCACCACCATCAACATCCCGGCCGCTGGCGGCTGCGCTGCTGGTGACGTGAAGCGCTACCAGATCTGGTACCGCGATCCCCTGACCTCCCCCTGCGGCGCTCAGTTCAACCTGAGCAACGGCGTGGAGATCACCTGGATCCCCTGATCGCCTAGATCCCCGGCATCAACACGGGAGGACGCGGCGCCTGGCGCTGCGTCCTCTCTTCTTTTGGCTCCCAAGATGCCGGGCGGACTGAGGTTCGGTACTCTCGATCCATGATCCTCGCCGCCGCGCTCTTGTCCCTCGCCCAGGACGCAGAGCCCCCGCTCCGCGTGTGGGCGGCGGGATCGACGGAGAAGATCCAAGACTCTCACCGTGCAGCGCTCCCCCACCAGGGCGTCTACGACCCTGAGGCCAAGACCGTCAAGCTCTCCGGGGTCCGCGGCGAGCACATCCCCTTCCAGCTCGTCGTCACCGCAGACCACGTCGAGGCAGAGGAGGTCTGGGTGGAGGTGAGCCCGCTCCGAGCAGGCGAACATGTCTTGCCCGCGGAACAGATCGAGGTCTTCCTCGAGCACATGGTGAAGGTCTACGCGCCCACCGGGGCGCACGGCGCGCGGGGCATGTGGCCTGACGCGCTCATCCCCCTCGCGCGCCCCTTCGACATCCGCTCCGCCCGCCGCAGCCGCGGCCCCGTCCTCCGGCACCAGCCCCTCTGGATCGATGTGCTCGTACCGAGGGAGCAGCCGCCTGGACGCTACAGCGGGACAGTCCAAGTGAGCGTCGGCGGGGAGCCGCTCGACTCCCTCTCAGTCGAGCTGGAGGTCATCGACGTCGAGCTCCCTGCGCAGCGGCAGTTCCCGGTGCTCATGGGCTTCTTCTACGGCAAGGACATCGCGCGCATGCACGAGCTCGAGCTGGAGAGCGATGAGTACCGCGCCCTGTGGCTCGAGTACCTGCGCTTCCTCCTCTCCTACGGCGCTGACCCCACCTTCATCGACCTCGGCGTCCAGGGGCGGGTCGAGGAGGGCGAGTACATCCTCGAGTGGACAGACCCAGAGCTCGAAGAGCTCCTGGCCGACTGCGGCCAGACGCGCTTCGCCCTCGGGGCCGGCCCGCCCGGGCTCTCGCGCGAGGGGCTCACGGAAGAGCGACACCGCGCCTATGTCCACAGCTACCTGGCCCAGGCGACGAGCCACGCCCGAGAGGCGGGCTGGGAGGACCGCCTCGTCTTCCTCGCGCCGGTGGACGAGCCTCAGTCCAAGGAGGAGTACGAGACGGTGCGCTACTGGGGCGAGCTGCTCCACTCCTACGACCCCGCCCTGCGCCTCGCCGTCACAGAGCAACCCCTGCCTGAGGACCCGGCCTGGGGGACGCTCGTCGGCGCATGCAATGAGTGGATCGTCCACGGCAACTTCCTGGACGACAACGCGGCGGCGATCCGCGAGCGCCAGGCCGCTGGCGAGCGCGTGAGCTGGTATGTCTCCTGCGACCAGCTCTACCCCCAGCCCAACTACTACATCGATCGCGAGGCAGCGGACATGCGCATGCTGGGCTGGATCACCTGGCGCTACCGCCTGGGCGGCCTCCTCTATTGGGCCGCGACCAAGTGGAGCGAGGTGCGCGACCCCTTCATCGACGCGATCTCATGGAAGCGCTCCTACTGCAACGCCCCCGCGGCGGGCGAAGGGATGCTGCTCTACCCTGGGAACCTCGTCGAGGAGTACACGGGCCAGCCAGACGTCTACGGACCGGTGGCCTCCCTGCGCCTCGCGCTCCTGCGCGAGGGCTGCGAGGAGCTCGAGCTCCTCGGGCTCCTCGCGGACTCAGGTCAGGCCGAGCGCGCCGACGAGCTCGCCGCGTCCCTGTGCGGCGGCGTCCGGGCCTTCACCCGGGACCCAGACGCCATAGACGCCGCCCGAGAGGGTCTCTTGAGCGCTCTCAAAGAGCTCTGAAGAGGTCGCGCAGGGTGCGCGGGCGCTAGAATGCGCGCTCCCCATATGGGGACCTGCACGTGATGAAGGAAGAGCAGCTCGGACCCTACACCTTGAAGAGCCACCTCGGCTCTGGCGGCATGGGCGAGGTCTACCTCGCGCACGACCCGCGCCTCGACCGAGACGTGGCGCTCAAGGTGCTGAAGGAGGAGATGCTCTCGGATGAGGGCCGCCGCGCGCGCTTCCACCGCGAGGCCAAGGCAGCAGCTGGCCTCAACCACCCCTCGATCACGACGATCCACGAGGTCGGCGAGGCCGACGGCAAGGACTTCATCGCCCAAGAGCTCGTAGACGGGAAGA
>JAKVCE010000382.1 GCA_022447405.1 Planctomycetota bacterium
AACTCCCAGTAGACCCCTTTGCGACCATCTAAAATGCCGTTTTCGGCAATGCTGCAGAAGATACATTATCAGACACGGGGTGTGCTCTGCGATCGCTCCCACCCTGCTCACCCTGGGGAGCGCGCAAGCACTAGGGATTGGGCGAAAGGACATGGCGCATTTGGCCGATGGCAAGGTTAGGCAACCAATCAAAGAGCTACATCATGACAAGACTCCTATCGATCACTCTTCTCCTGAGCGCTTGCGCCACCGTCGACACAGCCGCCCCCGCCGACTCTGGCCAGGAGGCGGCCCGAACCCAATGGGTCTACAACTCGGACCTTCAGGTCAGTCGTCCGCCCTATGAGGCCGTCCATTGCAATTGGAAGGACCGCATCGACCAGGCATACGTCTACCTCGAGAACCTAGGCCCCTACAAGGACACCGGAGCCCTGATCCCTGAGGTGCACAGACTCCTTGCTCAGCAAGGTATCCAACCTTCCGGACCTCCCTTTGGCCTCTACTACGATGATCCAAGTGCCGTGAAGTCCGACAGGCTCCGTTCACGTGCCTGCGTCCCCGTTGGCGCCTGGACAAAGCCAGCCCCCCCACTGCAGAAGGAGGAGCTGCCTTCTAGGACCGTCGCATACGCCGTCGCCTCTGGCCCTTATCCCGGTGTCCCCGGCTGCTACCCGGGGATCTTCGGGTACATGGCCAAGATGAACTGGGTCATCGCAGGCCCCATCCGCGAGATATACATGATCCCGCCTTCAGAGGTAGAGGGCTACGAGAGCCTCTTGTGCGAGGTTCAGGTCCCTGTGGCTCGACAGTGATCAGAGCTACTGGGCCGCAGCGAGCTCTGGCGGATAGCACCAGCGGACGACAGCTGAGCCTCCATTGATCGTTGCCCGGACATAGTCTCCGATCTGAATCATCCCTAGCGCCTGGTCGGGAATCCCAAGCTCATGGCGTTCTCCGCTCGAAGATACGCCGCCTAGGCCGTCTCCGCTTCGCTCCACTTGGAGCCACTCCCCCTCAATTCGAGTTGGGTCGAAGTGTTGATTGATCTCGTGTATTCGCGTGACCGACGCCTGGAGAGTCTTGAAGGCCTCCGAGACCTCACGATCCTCTAAGTGGCCGTGATGCTCAACGCACCAGCTCATGAAGTCGGCGATCGCGCCAGCGCCTTCGGCCACGGCCTCATCTTCCGACTCAGGCAGCTCAACGAGGGCGGTGCAAGCGAAGAGCAGCAGACTCTTTGGCGTGAGGTCTTCAACAAGCTCGGTGTGGCGGTGGTGATCACGCATGCGATCTAGGGCCGCATGGCGCGCAGGCCCCAGGCGATCACCAGCGCTTGAAAGCTCCCAGCGGTACTCCTCCAAGAGACCGTCGACTAAACCTGCGGGGGCGGCCCCTTCAGGCTCATAGGAGTCCCCTTCAGCTTCTCCTTCCAATCCAAGCCTCGCGGTGAGGCGAGAGATCGCCGTCTCGGCGTCGAGTCCAGCTGCGCGGTCCTCGTCGAAGGCCTTGAGCGCAGCCTGAGGATCCGAAGCCGAAGCAGCTTGAGGCTCCTCTGGGTCGACCGAGGAAGGCCCAGGAGAACCTTGAAGGTGAAGCCAGCAGGCGACGAACTTGCTCTGCGCTGCCACGAGATCCAATTCGGTCTCGAAGGCGAGGTGCTCAAGCAGGTCCTGAATGGCAGAGATGAAGAACGGGCCGCTGACGTCGGAGGGGACCGGTCGCTTCGAGAGAGCGTCCATCAATCCATCCACCTCATCTGAAGTTAGCCCGCCGGCCTCCAAGAAGCTCCGCAGCTCGGAGACCGGATCGCTGCGTTCGCCCTCTTGAAGCGCGCCTCCCCAGAACATGGCTTCCAGGTCCTCTTGGCGTATGCGAAGAGCTTGGTGGGTCCTGTCTTGGCGAGCCTGCTCCAAGTCCCGATAGACCGCTGCGATCAAATGCTCATCACGAAAGCAGCCGGCCCCCGGCGAGAGGACGTGCGTGGAATCTCCAGTCGGAAACAGCCGACCAACGATGAGGTCGCCCTGCTGGGGTTGCCCGTCAGCTACCCGCACTTCGACAGCGAACTCGCCCAGGCCAGGGACGTCCCTGAGCCAAAAGAGACCTCCCCCAGCGTCGTCCCCAACCTCGAAGATGCTCGCAAGTGTCCCCAAGAAGGTGGACTCAAAAGGGAGGAGCTCAGGCGCTGCGCACTCTCTCCATGTCGGCAACAGCCGCTCAACCAGGAGGTCTCCGTCATGGTCTCTCTCAAAGAGAAGCCACTCCAAGAAGCGGACCTCGGCGGCGGGCGCCGATCGAGGATCACCTGAGAAGCCCCCTCCCCCCTGGAAGTACTCAGACCGAGCTTCCTGCACCGTGGCGTCCAAAGAGGGGTCCCCTTGGATCAGCTCCAGGAATAGAGACATCCCTAGGTCCAGTTCTTTGTGGGTCACGGTCATAATGAAGGCTCGGGCGCCCGATCCTTGATCGTAACCGCAGTTACGCTCATGACGCGAACATGGACCTTCAGACATTCACAGACAATTTCAGCGGCCTGCATTGGATCGACCAGGTCGGCTTAGGGATCGGGTCGGTGTTCTTGGTCCTCGG
>JAKVCE010000383.1 GCA_022447405.1 Planctomycetota bacterium
TCGTACAGCGCTTCGGTGTGGAAGACCGGGTCATGCAGGTACTTGAAGCGCCCCTCCACCCAACCCTTCTGCGCGGAGCTGTCATAGGTCGGGTACTCGATGAAGTAGGCGTCGTCTGTCGGGGCGTCCGCGGCGAGGCGGTCGACGCCCTGAAAGCTCTCTGGCGAGGTGATGCCCAGCGCGCCCAAGAGGGTCGGTGCGAGGTCGATCGCCGCGACTGGGCGGTCGATGACCCGCCCCACCTCGCGACCGGGGATGCGCAGGATCATCGGGATGTGCACCTGGTCGTCGTAGAGCGTGTACCCGTGGTGGTAGTGATCGTGATCCCCGAGGCCCTCGCCATGGTCAGCGATGAAGGCCACGACGGTGCGCTCCCACTGTCCGCTCGCCTTCAGCGCCTCGATGACTCGTCCGACCGCGGCGTCCATCTCGGCGATCTCCGCGTCGTAGTAGTCGACGACGTAGCGCTTGTCAGCCTCGCTCAAGTCCGGCGGCGGCGGCGGCCCCTCGTGGGCGTACCAGCGCCTCCCAGGGCGCGGGTCCAGGACCTCAAAGGGGACGCTGCCGTTGCGCCCGCCAGCGAAGCGCCCGTCGTACTCCTCCTCGGTGAACTCCTCGCGGAAGTTGTCCTCCGTCGAGTACGGGAGGTGCGGATCCATGATGTGCCAGAAGAGGTGCCAGGGCGTCCGCGTGTGCCCCTCGACAAAGTCGATCACCTGGGAGGTGTCACGCTGCACAGACTCCATCGCCCAGGCCGCGCGGTACATGGCGTAGCCCTGGTCCAAGCCGTAGCGCGGTGAGATCAGACCGTTCGCGACGATCCCTGCTGTCTCGTAGCCGTTCCGCGTCAAGACCTCCGCGAGAGAGACGGTGTTCGGGTCGATGGGCTCCCACTCGTCATGGCCGCCGCGACCGGCGCCGTGCACCGAGGGGTAGAGCGAGGTCAAGGTCGACGAGAAGGACGGCAGCGTCCAGGGCGCCTGCGAGCGCGTCATCGTGAAGCGCACCCCCTCGTCCGCTAAGGCGCTGAGGTGCGGGGTGGTCTCCCGCTCGTACCCGAAGGCCGAGAGGTGATCCGCTCGCAGGGTGTCCACCCCGATGAGGAGCACGTTCAGCCCGGGGACCTCTCCCTGGGTCGGCTCGATGCGCGGGTCCCCGAGGAGGACCGCGTCCATCTCATCAGGCTCACCGTCCGCGTCGCGGAGGCTGAACACGAGCTCACCCGACAGCCCCGCCGCGGGGCTGAGGTCGACGGTGCGCTCGCTCCACTCCCGGTCCTCCCGCTCGTTCTTGGGATCAAAGTCCAGCTCTGCGAGGGACTGGCTCGCCCCGTCGTCGCCCTCGAAGGAGAGGCTCAGGACCACCCCGTCTCCTCGCGCGCGGCGCGCTTCAGGGAGCCCTGTCAGGCCAAACCGGAGCTGCGGAGCGTGCTCGAGAGCCGGGACCTTCAAGGGGAAGGCCATCCTGCCCGGGCACATCAAGAGCACCGCGTCGCGCACCTCGCCGCGCTGGCTCACGCGCAGGCGCCACGGGTCACGATCTGCGTTGCCATCGTTCGGCCTGTACTGCTTGACGACACGCTCGAGCACCTCCCGCTCCGTGAGGCGGGCGAGGTCCACGCTCACGTCGTCGAAGCGCGTGACGGCGAGTGCGGAGCCGCCGCTCCTGTGCAGGAGCTGCACCTCGACCGTCTCGGTCTCCGAGTCGGTGAGGAGCTCCACCTCGATGCGGTCCCAGCCCGAGGGGTCATACCTCCGAGAGACCCGCGCAGAGGAGCGCGGCCTGCGGCGCACAGCTCCCGGATCTTCGACGGAGCTCCTGTGCTCCAGGATGCGCAGCGTCTCGCGCGTGGTGGCGTCCTCGGCGAGCGGGTTGCCCTCGAGCTTGACCCGCGCGCTGACGATGAGGCGCATGCGACCCTCGCAGGGGAACAGCATCGCGAAGGCGCTGCGATCCTCCGGGACCTCGGGGCCGAGCTTGAGGGAGCCGCCCTCCAAGCCGCCCTCGGGATCGATAGAGGCGCCGCTGGCGCCCCACTCGAGCCGCCGGCCCTCTGGCTTACCGAACCAGAGCTCTTCAGGCGCCTCTTCGCTGAAGTCATACGTCCACAGGTAGGTGGACTCGACCTCTGAGCTCAGGCCCCCTTGAAGCTGTGCTTGCTCCACCTGATCCATCAGGTCGAAGAGTCGAAAGCGCACGGGGTCAGGCTTGGGCGCCTCCTCCGCGCAGGCGCAGACGAGGGCCGCGAGGCATAAGACCCCATAACCTCTGCTCATCAGCCTCACGCCTCCCCTCCCGTCTCCACCAAGGTCGCGCCGGGCGCGTCCACAGGAGAGGTGAACCCTTCCACGCCCTCACCGCCGAGGGCGCCTCGCAAGACCTCGCAGACCTCGCGCGCGGACTCTTCGCCCTCGCACCAAGCGAACACGGTGGGACCCGATCCGGAGAGCGAGCAACCGAGCGCACCCGCAGCCAGGGCGGCGCGCTTGGCCTCTTGGAACCCAGGCACCAGCCCCGCGCGGCGCGGCTCCACGAGGACATCCTCCAAGCTCCTCCGCAAGAGGTCGA
>JAKVCE010000384.1 GCA_022447405.1 Planctomycetota bacterium
TCCCGCCAGAGTTCGCGTTCCCACCGCGGACGTAGAAGCCGTCGAGCACCGCTGTCGAGTTGGCGCCGGTACCCCTCACGACGTGATAGCTGTTCTCCGACACGGACCCTGAGGCGTCGTTGCCCGCGAGGTCACCAGAGAGCACGCTCGCCGCTACGCCGAAGGCCGGGCGCTCGTCCAGCGAGGACTCCGTACCGTTGAACCCGCCATAGATCGAGACGCCGTTCTTGGGGACGAAAGAGACCGTGCGAGAGGTGCCCTGGGTCGGGCGGTAGATCCCGTCCGCACACCAGATCTCATCTCCTGAAGAGGACGCGGCGATGGCAGCTTGCAGCCCGTTGGGGCCGAAGTAGGCGTTCGCCCAGCTCGTGCCGTCGTTGTTCCCCGAGAAGAGGTTCGCGTCGACGTAGAGGACGTCCGCGTTTGCGCTGCCCGAGAGGAGGAGGAGACCGAAGAGGAGGCGAGAGCCTGAGAGCTTGGAGGACATGTGTGGAGGGGTCGTGGGAACGCCTTGAGGGAGGGGTGGCGCCCTGCCGAGGCGCCGCTTGAAGAGTACCCCGAGACCGGATGGGCCACGGGAGGGATCGCCCGCGATACCTCGCGCGCGCGCCCTGTAGATCAGACCATCCTAGACGAAGGTCCCCAGACCCGCTACGCGACCTCAGCGGGTGAGCCTGAAGGCCCGCACCCGCCGCTCTTCGACGTCGGCGCAAGAGAGCAGGAGCTCCTCCCCGCGCGCTGCCAGCGCAGAGATCCCTGAGGCCCGCGAGGCGCTCGCCCCTAGGAGGCGCTGGGAGGAGACCTCCTCCTCGCCGCGCTCCACGATCGCGAGCCGCCACTCTGCTGCGTCAGGAGCTGCGAGCTCCTCGAGCCAGCACACGGCGAGCTCCCCCGAGGGCAGCATGGCCGCAGAGATCCGACCGAGCGGTTTGCCAGCGTCCACTCGCTGAGGGGCACCAAAGGCGCTCGCGTCTCGATCCCATCGGGCGCAGAGGACCTGAGCCGTCGCGTCCGCTCCCATGGTGAACCACGCGACCGCGAGCTCTTCGCCGTTGCTCGCGAGGGCCGCCCCGTTCACAGGGCAGCCGTCGACGACCCAGCCGTCCTCGTGGACAGCGCGAGGTGAGCTCCAGCGATCGAGCTCAGGGTCGGTGCAGAACACGTAAGAGAAGTCCCTCGTCTCGTCCTCCGCGCGGTCTCTGTAGACGAGCACCGCGCCGCCGCCGGGGAGCGGAGCGAGCGCGGTCGGGCAGCACTCGCAGACGCGCTCATCCAGGACGCGCTCCCGCTTTGGGGCCCCTTCGTAGTCCACGTGCGCGAGGCGCAGCTGCATGTCACCAGCCGGGTGTCCGTGTGCGTCGTGTCCGCCACCCATCGCGCGCCCGTCTAGCCAACAAGCGGCCCAGCCGCCAGCAGCCCGAGGCGTCAGCGAGACGAAGCCATGCTCACCCTGAACATCATCGGAGTGCAGCTTCGTCGGGGAGGTCCAGCGCTCCCCGCCGTCTACGGAGACAGAGACCACCGCGTCGTAGGCGTAGGTGCCCTCCCCGTTCATCCTGAGCCAGGTCGCGGCCATCGCGCCAGTCGCGTCGCTTGAGAGGACCGGTCGATCCGCCCAGTTCACGAACCAGGCCTCCCGCGCAGCGCTCGCGACCTCAGCGCGGGCTCGCCCTCCATCAAGACCCGCGCTCGCCAACACCCAGCCACCCTCAGCGCCCACCTCGATCCAGCTGAGCCAGTCTCCCCCATCGCTGAACCTCGGCGCCATCGAGCGCGCCTCGGTGGGTGCGTCCAGCTCGACCAGCTCCCAATCTGTCGAAGCTGAAGCCAGCGCGGTGAGCAACGCCAGAGTGATCATGACTTCACCTCCGGCCCCTCAGCGTCCAGCGTCGCGAAGGCCCGGTGCAGGGTGGAGTAGACATCCCGCCTCGTGAGCAGCCCCACGAGCTGCTCATTCTCCACCACCGCCACGGAGTGGACGCCCTCCTCGTCCATCTTGTTGAGCGCCTCAGAGAGCGCGAGCTCCGGGCTGACGGTGAGCTTGATCGGCCGCATGAGGTCCTCGGCGATCACGAGGTTCCGGAGGCTCGGGTCGTAGAGGATGTCCTGGATGTCGCTGAAGGCGATGACCCCGAGCGGCTTCTGTTCGGAGCCCACCACCGTGATCGTGTCGTGCCCGCTCTCTGCGAAGAGCTTGAGGACCGCCTCAAAGCCCAACGTGGACCTCGCGACGTCGGGCGCTCGGTGCATCGCGTGACGAACTGAGAGCCCGGCGTCAGCCTCGATGCGACCGACCGCGTCCGCGCCGATGTTGCGCCTGAGCTCATCCCAGACCTCGCGCAGGCCGCCAGCGCCTGGTCGCTGGAAGACGAGGTTGGCGAGCTTGACCTCGCCTGCCTGGATCACAGTGCGGCGCGTGAGCCACGGCCCCGCCAGTTCGAAGAAGACGACGGAGGCGATGAAGAAGAAGAAGAAGAAGAAGAAGAAGAAGAAGAAGACGAACAACAACAACAACAAGAAGAAGAAGAAGAAGAAAAATAAGAAGAAAACGCAAACGAAGCAGAAGA
>JAKVCE010000385.1 GCA_022447405.1 Planctomycetota bacterium
AGCCGCTCCTATGACCTCGTCATGAACGGCTGGGAGCTCGGGTCTGGCTCCGTCAGGATTCACAGGGCGGACGTGCAGCAGCGCGTCTTTGAGGTCCTCGGGATCGGAGAGGAGGAGCAGCGTCAGAAGTTCGGCTTCCTCCTAGACGCCTTGAGCTACGGCGCGCCGCCTCACGCGGGCTTCGCCGTAGGCCTCGACCGCATGGTGGCGCTCACCCTCGGGATGGACAACATCCGCGACGTGATCGCCTTCCCCAAGACGGCCTCTGCGACAGACCTCATGTGTGAGGCTCCCTCGACGGTCGAGCCTTACCAGCTTGAGGACGTTCATATCGATGTCTCGGCTCGGGCGAAGGCTGCGATTGAAGAGGCGGAGTCGTCTCCCGAGGCGAGCTCGTGAGCAGGCTTCAGCATTCTATGGTGGCGCGTATCTGCGCCCCGGCATACCCTGAATCGTCCCCGTGCGGCCGGATGGCGGCGGAGGCACACATTCTTTTCCCCCAGGGGCATCAACGCCCAAGGAGCTAAGTGGCAGCGCAAGACTATCGCCGCAACAGGCAGATCCGAGTCCGTGAAGTGCGGCTCATTGACGAGAACGGAGATCAGCTCGGGGTCGTCTCAACGGACGACGCCCGCAGGAGGGCGCAGGACGCAGGGATGGATCTCGTAGAGGTCTCTCCGACGGCGAGACCGCCCGTGTGCAGGATCCTCGACTTTGGCAAGTTCAAGTACGAGCAGCGCAAGCGCGAGCGGGGGACGGACAAGAAGAAGAAGACCTCGTCCAGCCTCAAAGAGCTCCGCGTGCGCCCGGCCATCGACAAGCACGACCTCTCTTACCGACTCGATCAAGGGCGCAGGTTCCTCGAGGCCGGTCACAAGGTTCAGGTCGTCTGCATCTTCCGGGGTCGGCAGATGGCGCACCCCGAGCACGGGGAGAACGTCATGAAGCAGGTGGCCGAGACCCTCGGCGACATCTGCAAGGTCGAGGCGATGCCCAAGATGATGGGGCGGCGTATGACCATGATGCTGACGCCCACGCAGAAATCCTGAGGGCGTAGAGAGCCGCCTGAGGGCCAAGGAGAGGGTTTTATAGGCCACCCGCTTGGCCCGCGGACGAGTCGGCTGTATCTTCTGCGCCTCGAAGTCCGGGGAAGCCCGGCTCCCGTGAGCGGTGGCGGCGTGCCAGCGACCGGGGTCCGCTCCGAACCGCCTCAGGCGGTGACCCAAGGAGACATTCAGAATGCCGAAGATGAAATCAAAGGGCGCTGTGAAGAAGCGCTTCCGCGTCTCGAAGAACGGGAAGGTCCGCTGCTCGCGGCCCGCACGCGGTCACATGCACGCGATCCACAATGGCGATGAGCGCCGTGGACTCCGCAAGGACATCATCCTGCCCCGCGCCTGGGGTGTGAACATGAAGCGGATGATGGGAGCCTAAGCATGGTACGCGTGACATACGGCGCACCGCGTCATCAGAAGAAGGCCCGTTATTTCAAGGCAGCCCGCGGCTTCCGCGGCGGTCGCTCCAAGCTGTGGCGCACCGTCAGGGAGTCCATGGTTCGCTCATGGGCTTACGCTTTCCGCGATCGTCGGCAGCGCAAGCGCCAGTTCCGACGTCTATGGATCGTCCGCATCAACGCGGCCGCTCGCATGCGCGGCGTGAACTACTCACGCTTTATCGCGGGGCTTAAGAAGTCGGGCGTCGAGCTCGATCGCAAGCAGCTCGCGCACATCGCGGTGACCGACCCCGCCGCCTTCGACCAGCTGGCTGAGGCCGCCAAGGCCGCTCTGGCCGCATAGCGAGCGCCGCGAGGGGCCATGCTCGAGCGCCTCGAGAGCCTGCGCCAAGACGCTCTGTCGCGCGTCGCAGACGCTGCGGATGCGGAGTCTCTGCGCGCATTGGAGAAGGAGCTCCTCGGTAAGGAGGGGGTCATCGCAGAGATCTTGGCCGCGATCCCCACCCTCCCGCCGGAGGAGCGCAGGGGGACGGGGCAAGGTGCGAACGCGCTGAAAGGTGAGCTCCTTGAGGCGATCGGCGCGAAGAAGGCGGCGCTAGACGAGGCGCTCGTGGAGGCCCTGCGTGATGGCGGCGGCTTCGACCCGACGCTCCCGCCGGCTGCCCCCGCGCGCGGCGGCCTTCACCCCATCACGCAGGTCCGTCGAGAGGTCGAGGCGATCTTCACCTCGATGGGCTATGAGGTCTTGGACGGGCCTGAGGTCGAGCTCGACTACTACAACTTCCAGGCGCTGAACGTCCCCGTGGACCACCCCAGCCGGGAGCTCCAGGACACCTTCTACTGCGATGACAACCACACGGTCGTCATGCGCACTCAGACCTCTCCCGTTCAGATCCGTGCTATGGAGCGGCTCACGCCGCCCTTCCGCGTCATCGCCCCGGGCAGGGTCTTCCGAAACGAAGAGCAGGACGCGACGCACGAGCACACCTTCCACCAGGTAGAGGGGCTCGTGGTAGGCAAAGACATCCAAGTGGGACACCTCACCTGGACCCTCCGGAGGCTCTTGAACGAGCTCTTCGAGCGCGAGCTCGAGGTCCGTCTACGCCCGGG
>JAKVCE010000386.1 GCA_022447405.1 Planctomycetota bacterium
CAGAAATCAGCTCATAGTCATCGCCCACCTTTCTCACTGCGATCGGCTGAATAACTCCATGGAGCCGGATGCTATCTCGCAAGCTCTCTAGTGCGGCCTCATCGAAGCGAGATCGGGGCTGCTGGGAGTTGGGTCGAATGGACTCAACGGGCAGCTCTGAGGCCTGGGCTTCTGCCGAATCAGTACCTACATTTTGTGAGGAGGGTGAGCCCAATAGGGACCCAAGTCCTCTTCCTAAGCGGCGTTCCATAAGGCGACTCTTGGTGCGGGGTGGTTGGGGACGATGCCAGCTGGAGCGCCGGCGCGGTGGGCAGTCTAGCCATCTCCGAATCCTGACTCCAACAATCTAGGCTTGAGATCTCGGTGAAGCGGAGGGGGCCCAACTCAAGCTTGTGCATCTAAGAAGAGAGCGGCGCGCACAGACACGAGCTGCGCAAGTCGCAGCCTACAGGTGCAAACCATTGCAATAAAGCCACTTAAGGCGCATAGGCCCTTCTGGGAGCTTAGGGGCCTAGCGCATAGCACGGACCCTGGGTGGAATCCTCACTCCATGAAAGTTAGAACCCCAAGGTGAACTTGGTCGTGACAGGACTCCTCCGTCAAGAGCTCAAGAGCCCAGCGCTCTGGGCATGCTTAGCCATCGCGCTTGCCCTTTGGCCGCTCGCCCTCGAGCTCACACCCCTCGCCAGCAGCCTGAGCTCCAACAACGCGAGAGACCTTGCATACGATGTTGCTTATCTGCTTGCAACCCTCGGAGCGGTCTTCGGCGGATGGAAGTTGAGTCGGCTCGAGTGGCTCTTTGGCCGCACCACGTCAGCCAGGAAAGAGGGGACCTGGTTCTCCTGGGTGACGCTCGCTTCGTTCATTCCGGCGTCGATCAGTCTCCTGCCCTGGATCACCTTCAGCGGAGCCTCATCCTCCACGGGCCTCTTATCAATACTCCTTGTGTGTATGCACTTGTCAGCTTTGACCTTGGTGATGAAGAGCCTTGGTTTCTCCAAGAGAGAGCGTTCGCTCGCGCTCATTCTGGTCGCTGTAGGCCTGAGAGGCGCTCTCCACGGAGAGAGCGGTCCACTCCTCCTGGCAAGCAGGGTCATCGAGCCCACAGCGGGCGCCGCACTCCACGACATCAACTTGCCTTTATTTACAGCACAAGCGCTGTCTATCTTAGGGTTAGCTTTGCTCTCTGTTCTCATGCGTACATGGCGGAGGAGCGCCTGATCAAACCATGCGATACGCGGTCCTAGGCGACATCCACTCCAACCTGGCCGCCCTAGAGGCGGTCCTCCAGGCGATCCGCGCCAACGAGGTGGACTGCATCTTGAGCGTCGGGGACGTCGTGGGGTACGGAGCTGCGCCTTCCGACTGCATCCGACTCTTACGCGAGCACGAGGCCGTCGTCGTGATGGGGAATCACGACGCGGCAGTCGTGGGGGAGCTCGACACCTTCTTCTTCAACCAACACGCCAAGGCGGCTGTTGAGTGGACCAGGGAGGCTGTCAGCGGCGAAGAGATGGCTTGGCTCACCTGCCTGCCGCACATCTGGGAGGACGAGCACGTCTCGCTCGCGCACGGCTCTTACAGCCGCCCTGAAGACTTCAACTATGTGCAGACCCCGGCCGACGCTGACGCTTCGCTAGAGCTCTTAGAGCGGCCCGTGTGCTTCATCGGGCACACCCACGTGCCGGTCTGCATGTTGCGCTACGCGGACGACCCCCTGCGCACGGGATACACGATGGACCCTGAGGTGGACCTCCACGACGCGATCGTCGCGCTGGTCAACGCTGGCAGCGTTGGGCAGCCCCGCGATGACGACCCGCAGACCGGCTACGTGCTCTACGACAGCGACACTCAGATCGTCACCTTCCGACGCATCCCCTACGACATCGAGCGAGAGGTCCACCGCATCCGATCCGCGGGGCTCCCTACGGTCCTAGCTGAGCGCCTCTACCTGGGCGTCTGAGCTGCGCGCTCAACGACGCAGGTAGCTGAGCTCTTCGGGCAAATCTTCTAGCCCGCGCTCTCCCAGGCCGGCCTCAAAGAGTTGCTGAATGTCTACCAACGGACGCTCGTCACCCCTGAACTGGTAGCGCCTCGCGTCGGTGTTGGACCCGACCGTGATCATCATCTCGAGGATGGAGCTCGCGTTGCACTCCGCCCCGTCAACCTCGCACGTGACCGGGGTGCCGTGGTGCTCGACGATCTTCACGATCAAGGACACCGGGCGCGCGTGCAGGATCAGGTCGTCAGGCACGTCGAGGATGAGCTCCCGCTGGTTCGTGTAGGTCGGCAAGAGCTCTTCGGCGTAGTCGCGCCCAAGGTGAATCATGCGCACCGCCCAAGCTAACAGCGTGTCGTACGCGACCTGAACGACGCGGTCTCGGTCGACCGCTTGCGCGACGAGCGTCGTCGCCTCGTCCGATCGGTCGCCCTCGTGTCGCTCCACAAAGTGGACGAGGTCCGTGACGGCCTCGAGCAGGTGGAACGCAGAGGAAATGTGACCCCGCATACGCGGAAGACGCTCGTCGCCCTCTTCGAGGACGGTGTCTTTGATGTAGGTGT
>JAKVCE010000387.1 GCA_022447405.1 Planctomycetota bacterium
ACGAGCGCGAGATGCTCTTCCGTTTCTTGGGGGAGAATCAGATCTCTGGCGTGGTGCTCATCGGCGGAGACATCCACCGCACTCGCGTCGTCAGGCATGACGTCGAGGAGTGGGTCGGCTATCCGCTCATCGAGCTCATCACCTCTCCGATGGCGAACTCGCCCATCCTCACGGCGAAGCAGCCACACCCCGGCCTCCTCTTCGACACAGGCCACCCACAGAACTTTATGGCCTTTGAGGCCGACAGCTCCGTCGACCCTCCGCGCTGGACGGCGCGCTTCATCGATCACGAGGGGAACGAGCTCTACAAGATCTCGAGGACAGAGGTAGAGCTCACGAAGGGCTCTTGAACCCCCTCTGGTGGGCCTTTGAGCGGTGTTTTTGCTTTCTTGACGAACTTCATCGCATAGAGCCTGTTGAATATGGGCACGAACCACAGGGAAGTGACTTCCCCTCCCTGATCAACCAAAGGAATTCCAATGCGCAGCATCCTCATCCTCTCGTTCGCCACAGCCGCCTTCTTGGACGGCGTTCAGCCCAAGACCTCTTACACCGCTGAGCGCGAGCTCCTCATCGAGAGCGAGTGGACGCTAGACATGGAGCAGGTCGCCTTCGAGATCGTCAGAGATGGGGAGCCTATGGACATGCCCGATCGAGGCGGCATGGGCTCAAGCGAGACTCGAACGGTCGTGATCCGTGAGACGATCCAAGACGTCAACAAGGACGGCGCACCGACCCAAGCGCTGCGTGCTTTTGAGACGGTCGAGACCTCCTCCATCATGTCTATGGGCGATGAAGAGATGGAGAACGAGCGCGAGGGACGCCTGCACGAGGTCACTCTCGCCCTGAAGATCGAAGACGACGAGGTCGTCTGTGAGGTGGAGGATGGCGTCGAGCCTGATGACGAGGCGGCGCTTGAGGGACACCGGCTCGGGTTGGCGCTGGACTTCGCGCTGCCTGAGGAAGAGGTCGAAGAGGGCGGCTCTTGGGAGCTCGATAACGACGCAGTCCGCGCAATCTTGGGCCTCGATGTTGAGCGCGCGCTCTTCGGCGGTCGCCCTGGAACGCCTGAAGGTGAAGGCGGCGGCCGCGGCGGCCGCGGCGGCCGCGGTGGTCGGCGGGGCGGTATGGGTGGCAGCTCTAGCGGCTTCGGCACCCTCGTCCAAGCTGAGTGGGAAGGCGAGGCGACCCTAGAGTCCGCAGAAGAGGACCTCGACGGAGTCAAGTGCTGCGTCATCGCGCTCACCTTCGAGGCGTCAGGTGAGTACGAGCCCCCGCAGCGTGAATGGGGCGGCGGCGGACGTCGTGGCGGCAGGGCGATCGAGCCCGCTCTCGCTGAGTCGCTCCTCGGTGTGAGCTACGAGGCGGAGCTTGAGGGCAAGCTCTGGTTCGCCCTGGAAGAGGGTCACCCCGTTCAGTTCGAGATCGAAGGGGACGTCAGCGTCATCACTGAGACCGTCCGCGAGTGGGGCGAGAGCTCCATGGAGATGTACCGTGAGAGCGAAGGTGAGCTAGAGCTCTCCGTCACGATCACCGAGGAGTAGCTCGAGCTCTCTAGCCTCGCCGGAAGCTCACGCTGAAGGCCGCCCCACCTCCGGGGCGGTCTCTCACCTCGAGCTCCGCGCCTATCGCGCTCGCGTGCAGGGCTGCCAAGTGCAGCCCGAGGCCGATCCCTTGCGCCGCCCGGCGCTCCTCGTCTCCGGTGCGGTAGAAGGCGTCGAAGATCCGATCGCGCTCCTCTTGCGGCACCCCAGGGCCGCGGTCTGAGATCGTGAGCTGGGGGAGGCCTCCCTTCCCCGAGAGGGTGACCTCAACAGGCTCAGCGGGTGAGCTCTTGGCGTACTTCCTCGCGTTGTCGATGAGGTTCTCCAGGATGGAGCGCACCCCCTCTGGGTCGGCGAGAGCGCGCGGCGTCTCGGGGTCGATCTCTAAGCTGATGTCATCACGACCGGCGTTGAGCTCAGCGACGAGCTCCGAGAGCAGCGCGCGCAGGTCCGTCGCGACTGGAGTCACGACGGTCGTCTCGAGGCGCGTCTTGCGCATGACCCGATTCACGAGGAGCTCGAGCCGCTCGCTCTCACGGACGATGCGCTGGTGATACTCCTCGCGCTTCGCCTCGTCTTTGGCCCAGCCCTCGCTCAACATCTCGCCATAGAGGCGCAGCGCGGCGACCGGGGTCTTGAGTTCATGGCTGACTGCAGCGACGAAGTTGCGGGTCCTCGTCCCTTCACGGACGCTCGCCCGGACGCTCCGCAAGAGGAGAGAGAGACCCGTGCCCAAGGCTCCAGTCAGGATGACCACGGTCGCTAGGAATTGCTCCCAGCGCCGAGTGTAGAGGGCCTCGATCTCTGCTGTGCTGGAAGAGACGATGAGCGAGTCGTCACTGGGAGCGAAGGGAGCCTCGACGAGCTCGATGCCGAGCTCCTCATAGAGCGAGCGTTCGGTCTTGACCACCCCCGGGGGGAGCCCGGTGTCCTCGCTCGCGATCCGCTCGAACGTCAGCTCAGAGGGGATGGTCGTAGAGGCCACCCGATCTGGGAGCTCCTCCAGGAGCCAGGCGC
>JAKVCE010000388.1 GCA_022447405.1 Planctomycetota bacterium
TGAGCGGCATGGAGAAGGAGAGGGGCCCGAGCAGGATGGGCTCCTAGAGGAGACTCGCAGCAGCGCAGTCTCTGTGAATGAGGGCACGGGCTTCTTCCGCAGCGCCGCGGCTGGCGCGCGCAGCCACATGCCGGGCCCCGCGAGCACCTGGAGCGCGAGAGAGTCCGAGCAAGACGAGGTTGAGTGGAAGGGAGAGCTCCCGGCAGGCGCCGTGGTCGGGGACTTCAAGCTCCTCTCCATCCTCGGGCATGGCGGGATGGGTCAGGTCTGGGAGGCAGAGCAGACCTCGATGCAGCGGCGCGTCGCGCTCAAGCTCTTGCACCCGCACTTCGAGTTCGCCGACAAGGGCCTCGAGCGCTTTGAGCGAGAGGCGCAGGCGGGCGGTCGCCTCACCCACCCAGGCATCGTGCAGATTCACTCTGTCGGCGCGGCCGACGGCAGGCACTTCATGGCGCAGGAGCTCGTCGAGGGGAGCTTCACCTTGGCCGATGTGCTCAACGAGTTCCGGCAGGTCGATGAGATCCCTGAGTCGTACTACGGGCGGACAGCTGCGCTCTTCGTGAAGATCGGCAAGGCCCTGCAGCACGCGCACGAAGAGGGCGTCATCCACCGCGACATCAAGCCCTCGAACCTGCTGATCAACTCCGATGATCAGCCGAAGGTGGCCGACTTTGGCCTGGCGATGATGGAGGACCAGCTCTCCCTCTCGCGGACGGGCGAGTTCATGGGGACGCCCTTCTACATGAGCCCCGAGCAGGCGGCCTCGAAGCGGATGGGCATCGACCACCGCACCGACATCTTCTCGCTCGGCGCGACCCTCTATGAGGCGCTCACGCTCATCCGCCCCTTCAACGGGGACACCAGTCAGCAGGTCTTCCAGCAGATCCTCCTCGCCGACCCGCCGAACCCCAGAGAGGTCCGCTCTCGCGTTCCGAGAGACCTCGCCGTCATCTGCCTCAAGGCGCTTGAGAAGATGCCCGAGCAGCGCTATCCGACGATGGCAGCGTTCGTGGAGGATCTCGATCGCTACCTCAACGAGATGCCGATCTTGGCCAAGCCCCCGACGACGCTGCAGCGCACCGTCAAGTGGATCCGCAGGCACCCGACGAAGAGCGCCGCGGGCGCCGTCGCTGCGACCGCCTTCATCGCGGTCTCAGGCTTCTGGTGGCGCGCGAACCAGGCCGAGGCGGAGGCAGCCACCGCGCTCATTGAGGTGGTGAAGGAGCGAGAGGCCACGGCCACTGCGCTCGAGTTCGCCCAGCAGGAGCGCGACCGCGCTGTGAAGGCGGAGGAGGCGGCGGCGAAGGAGCGCGACCTCGCTGAGCAGCGCGCGATGGAGCTCCAGCAGGTCTCAGACTTCCAAGCGCGGCAGCTCTCGGACGTCGACGTCGAGGCCATCGGCGAGACGATCCGCACCATGGTCCAAGGGCGCGCGCTCGCCGCAGGCGAGCGGGTCGGCCGCGACCCCGCGGTCCTCGCTGAGGAGGGGGCCGCCCTCGAAGAGATGCTCTCTGCAGCAGACTTCACCGGACTCGCTCTCGGCGTCCTCGATCAGCATGTCTTCCAACGCGCACTGCATGAGTCTCAAGGCCTCGGTCACCAGCCGCTCGTGCGGGCGCAGCTCTTGCAGACGGTAGCGAACACTCGGCGCAACCTGGGTCTCTTGGAGCGTGCCCTCGAGCCGCAGCGCGAGGCCCTCAAGATCCGCAGGAAGCAGCTCGGCAACGACCACGCTTACACCCTCGCCTCCATCCACAATCTCGCCCTCCTCCTTTGCGACCAGGGCATGCTGAACGAGGCGGAGCCGCTGACGCGGGAGGCGGTCGAGGGGTATCGACGCACCCTCGGCGAGGACCACCCGTACACACTCACCTCAACGAACAACCTCGGGCTCCTCCTGCACGACCAGGGCAAGTACGAGGAGGCAGAGGAGATGACTTGGTACGCGCTCGAGCGCAGTAGGAGCGCGCTGGGCGATGACGCCTCGATCACTTGGGCGCTGATCCGCAGCCTGGGCACCTTGCTCCACGCGCAGAACAAGCTCGGTGACGCTGAGCCCGTCCTCGCGCAGACGCTTACTTACGACCGAGAGAAGCTAGGCGATGAGAACCGCCTGACCTTGGGCTCGATCACGAACCTGAGCAGCGTCCTCCACGCACAAGGCAAGTTCAAGGAGGCGGAGCCGCTCTGCCGCGAGGCCCTCGCTGGCTATCGTAAGGCCCTCGGAGACGAGCACCCACACACCTTGACATCGATCAACCTCCTCGCCGTCCTGCTCCGCGACAAGGGCGATCTCGACGAGGCAGAGCAGCTCTTCCGTGAGGCCTTCGAGGCGCGGCGTCGCAAGCTCGGCGAGTCCCACCACGAGACGGTGAAGGCCCGCATCATCCTCGACCGCCTCCTCAAGCAGAAAGGCGCCGGAGAGGCCGAGACTTCGGGCGACTGAATCGCTAACCGCCGCTCTCGCTGGAAGCTCTAGCTAGAGCTAAAACTGCGCTCTTCAATAGTTGAGGGCAGCGTCAATGGCGACGCGGAGCTCGGGGTCGGAGGGTGAGGTCCG
>JAKVCE010000389.1 GCA_022447405.1 Planctomycetota bacterium
CGCGCACTTCTCGACCTTCTTGGGCGGCGAGTCTACGGACCTCGCGCAGAGCGTTTGTTTCGGACCGCAGGGGGACGTGATCGTGGGCGGCTCCACAGAGTCGAGCGGCTTCCCCGTGACGACTGGCGGTCATGACACGAGCTACGGCGGCCTTGGCGACGGCTTCGTCGCGCGCCTCAGCGCTGACGGCTCCTCGCTCGCCTGGAGCACCTATCTGGGCGACGATGAGTCGGACGTGGTGAACGCGGTGGCCTTCAGCGATGCCCTTGGGGTCGTCGCGGTGGGGACGACGCGCTCCATCAACTATCCGGTCACGGACTACGCCTACGACAAGACCTACAACGGCATACAGGGGCTCGGCTTCTCGGACGCTGTCCTCTCCTCCTTCAGCGTCGACGGCGCTCTCGAGTACTCCACCTATTACGGCGGCCATCAGGACGAGGACGCCCTCGCCGTGGACTTGCATGGCGAGGACTGCGTCGTCGCCGGCTGGACAAACTCCAACAACTTGCCGACGGCAGGTCAGGTCTTCGATCCGACCTATGACTACTCTGGGATCCCCGACGGGTTCTGCATCAGGCTCTCCCTAGGCCGCTATCCGCTCTACTACGGTGACGGCAAGATGACCTCTGCTGGGAACCTGCCAGAGCTCTACATCTCAGGCTTTCCGAGCGCGTCTTATGGACCCTTCAGCGTCTGGCTCGACACCTACCTCACCGGTAGCGAGGTGGGCTACCTCATACGCGCTGGCTCTGCGCGAGCCGTGCCCTTCGCCGGTGGCTCGCTCCTCGTCGGGCTGCCCATCTACCGCGGGGACATCCTCGACTTCGACATCTTCGGCGGCGCGGGCGTGAGCGTAGACATCACCCCTGAGATGATCGGTAAGACCTGGTACTTCCAGGGCTGGTTCACAGACTCTGGTGACCCGCTCGGCATCGGCCTCACCTGCGGGCTCGAGGTCACCTGGTACCCCTGAGGTTCAGCGGAAGCGCGTCGGCTGCTTGACCTTTCCGCTGCGGGCGAAGCCGCGGGGCTCCTCCTCTTCTGCTTCTCTAGCCCAGCCAGGCTGCCCGCCGCGCGCGCGCTGCTCAGGCGTGATGATGGGCTCTTCGAGCAAGGGGTCTTCTGCCTTCGAGACGGGCCGGAGGAGCTTCTCGCGCTCGCGCTCAGGAGGGATCGGCCCGAACACGCCCCCCTCGTCTCTCAGCATCCAGTTGACCTCATCCCAGAGCGCCTTCATCACCGGCCACCACAAGGGCGTGGTGACGAGCAAGATCAAGAGTCGGCCAGCGGTGTCTTGGAAGAAGTCCATGAGAGGGAGGTGTCCACCCCTTCTATCGGCAGGGGACCCTCAGTGACTGTCGCTAAGAGGGCTGCTCTGGGGAGGGTGTTCCCCAGCGGGGGCTCAGGCGCCCTTGGTGTCCCACTCGCGCTCGATCCCACAGCGCACGCAGCGCTGGAAGAAGCGCGGCTCCTCTCCGGACTCCTGCTCGAGTTCACACATGTTCTTGCTCGCGGTCCAGACGGTCTTAGGGTCGTCCACGTGGTGCTGCCAGGTGCAGCCGAGGAGCTTGCAAAAGAAGGTCTTGGGGATGAGAGGCATGTGAGTGAGGGGCCCGGGTAGGGTCGAGCCAGGATTAGAGGGCGCGAGCTGGCAGGTGGCAAGCGCCAGAGCTGAGAATCAGGGCTGTATCGTGAAGGCTGCGGCCTCAGACATGGCGGAGTTCCCTGGGTCTCCAGGGCTTCGGAACCAGAACTGACCGTAGACGGTGACGCCGGGCTGCAGCTGAGGGTCGTTCCCGCCGCTCATGTAGGCATTGAAGTCGAAGCTGAAGTCCCCGGAGCAGTCCACGGGCGGCGGGTTGCCGCCAGAGTTCTGTACACCCGTGCGCCGGATCGGAGGCAGGACGCAGAGGGTGCCCGCGTTGAAGGCGTTGAAGGCCGGGGCGTAGCCGTAGAAGAAGATCCCGTTGCGGTTGGAGGGCGCGGGATCGGCCTCGATGATGAAGGGCGCTTGGGAGGTGGCGCTCGGCGCTCCGGAGAAGGAGACGTCGAGGGTGCAACCTTGAGTGACCGGGGTCGAGGTGCAGTAGGCCACAGGGTCCGAGGTCGTGGGCTGGAAGAAGACGGGGTTGCCGTAGGCGTTCCCGCCGCTCGTCTCCGCGTAGACGCGGTACCAGGTCCTGGTCTGGGTGTTCAGGGTGTGCGGGACCTCGAAGACACCCGAGCCCGAGAGGTTAGAGCTCTGCGCGAGGACGCCCTCGGAGGAGTCTCCGACCTTGCCGTAGAAGATCGTGATGTTCCCCGTCGAGGAGCCGAAGTTGTAGTGCGCGCGGGCCGTGACCGATGCGGCCGGCGAGCTCGGCGGGAGGGTCTGGATCGTCCCCATCGGGAGGGCTTGACCGCCGATCAGGACGTCACCGATGAGGACCGGGCCGTTCGAGATGTAGAGCCGACCACGTCGAAGGACGTCCAGGAGCTTGTCCCTGTTGAACTCTTCTCCCGAGAAGAGGGCGCAGTTCGCGCCGTAGGCTGAGGCCTCGTCGTGGGTGTC
>JAKVCE010000039.1 GCA_022447405.1 Planctomycetota bacterium
TGGCGCATCATCTTGTCGCCCGCTTTTTTGCTGGCGTTCATGGCGCCGTTGATCGCGTTGAGGGCCTTCGTCGCGGACTTCACGTGCGTGAGGTCTTTCTGCGTCTTCTTGGCCATGCGCTCCTTGACCTCTTTGATGCGCGCTTCAAGGTTCTTGATGAGGTCGACGTCGGTCGGGCGGCCACGGCGCTTCTTCTTTCCGGCCTTCTTAGGCGCTGTAGAGGACTTCTTCTTGGCTCTCTTCTTTGTGGCCTTCTTCGCAGTTTTTTTCGTGGCCTTTTTTGCGACCTTCTTTGCGGTCTTCGCCATGGGGTTTTCCGTGTTGGAGTTTGGAATTACTGGGTTCAGCGCTGGAGATGGAATTCGAAAAGCGCCACCTGAGGATCTCAATTGTGTGAGAGATACTTGGTCTGGTACAGCCCGGACCGAGGCTTGTTTTACTCGTTGTTCGAACGGATTAGCAAGTGATTACCGGCGCTTAACAAATAGGTTTACATCGAGTTTCGTTGATACCATGCACCTGTCGCTCGCATAACTTAGGAATGAACATGCTGAACACTCTCCTCTTCGTGACCTCGCTCTCCGTGGCCCCGCTCCAGCCGCAAGATGACGCTCCCGTCTCACAAGAAGCGATCAACGAGGCGATTGACCGAGGGGTGCAATTCCTCCTCTCCGCCCAGCATGTGGACGGATCTTGGTACGACGGGAAGACGAACGTCTACCTCAACCCAGAGGGGGGCGCGACCGCGCTTGTGGTGGCGGCGCTCTTGCACTCTGGCATCGATCACGAACACCAAGCGATCGTTCGCGGTGCGGCTTATGCGCGCAGCCGTCCTATGCAGATGTTCTATGGGACCGTCACGCGGATCCTGATGGAGGACATCCTGAGCGAGCACCGGGACGATAAGCAGCTCAAAGCTCTCTCAGAGTTTCTTGTCGGAGGCTCGAATTCCGACTACTACGACTACCCAGGTGTCGATAAGCCGGGCGATCTCTCCATCACTCAGTACGCGGTCCTTGGGATGTGGATGGCCAAGAAGAACGGCGTGAAGATCCCGGACAAGGTGCTTGAGACCACTTTGAAGACGATCATGCGGCACCAGCAGGCGGATGGTGGATGGAGCTACTTTGGGCAGACCGCGTCCACCTCTCCCTATCAGCAAGGCGGCGTGGGTGGTGCGGCGACCTGGTCCATGACAACGGCAGGGATGTCGAGCCTCCTCTTCATATTGGACGCGCTCGGGGAAAAACATCGCGCGACTCGCAAGCACAAGGACGATGTAGAAGAGTCTCTAAACAAGGGGTACGAGTGGCTCAAAAAACATATGTCTTATGAGTACAACTTCGCGCCGACGGGGGATGAGGCTCAGAACCAACAAAATCGCCAATGGGATCTCTACTACTACTACACCATTGAGCGATTGGGGACGGTCGCAGGGGTAGAGGAGTTGGGGGGAGAGGACTGGTACAAAGCTGGCGCAGAGTTCTTGGTGAAGAGCCAGCTGGAAAATGGTGGGTGGGCGCCCAGCAGCACCCCTCAAGATCCTGGTTATGCGCGCGAGTGCGGCACAGCGTTCGCGTTGCTCTTTTTGAACAAGGCGACAGCGTCTGTGACGGGTAAAAACGTCAAGCGGAAGCAGCGCTCCGTCGCTTCATTGGATCCAGATAACGCCAACGTTGACCTGCGCGTGAACCTCACGAAACGACCTGTAGCTTGGGTGGCTCGCTTCGGTCGTAACATTCTCGACACCTATGGAAAGAAGGGGCAGTTCGGCCTGCGAGTTGAGAAGGTGACCTACTACATCAACGATGAGGTCATAGGTGAGGTAGAAGGGAACCTCGACGTGAACTCGGGCTCCGAAAGATTCGCTCTGGAATTGGATATCGGGCCGGGGAAACACCAGGTCACTGCGCTGATTACCGCCGCGCCCGAACCGGAACAAGGCTTCCCCGTGAGTGATGAGCGCTTTGAGCTTCGCTCGCCCCCGGTCGAGATCAACGTCGATTGGACGATGACCGAGGCGCAGCGGCTGAGCCTGGATGAGCTCACTGCGAACCTGATCCCCGGCTCAGGCCCGACGATCTCAGTCTCTTCTGAGCGAGACTCTTCGGGCGAGGGCTCTTTCGCTGTGGACGGCACGACGGCGACCAATTGGCTCCCTGACGACACTGACAGCGCCCCCTCGATCCGGATGTCTTGGAAGCGCGGTCTCAAGGCGAAGACGCTCGTTCTCACCCCGCCGCAGGTCCGCTATAGCATGAGCCGGCAGTACCCAAACGGCGAGGTTGAGGTCGAGAGCTACTGGGGGATCGGGAGGCAGCTCCCCAAGAAGATCGAGGTCTCCATCAACGGAAAGGAGACGGAGTACGAGCTGAAGGGCGAGGCGCGCGAGCACGTCGACCTCGGCAAGACGCACACGATCAAGTCCTTGGAGATCAAGATCCTCGAGACGCGTCCTGCGAATGAAAACGCGGCCTCAGGCACGGGCTTCGCAGAGATCGAGCTCATAGGGAAGGTCAAGAAGCGGCGCTGATGGGTAGGGCGAGCGCGAGCGCGCTGCGTGCCCTCGCTCGGCGGGACCCCGCGCTAGGCCGCGTGATGAAGCGGCTAGAGCCGCTCCCCGACTTCCCCGGAGCGGACCCTCCCGGGGTGCGCAGTCACTTCGCCTACCTGCTCCGCGCGATCGCACACCAGCAGCTCGCGGGCAAGGCGGCGGAGACCATCTGGGGGAGGGTCTGCGGTCTCACGCCAGGGCGCAAGGCGCCGACCGCTCTGGAGGTGATCGAGCTGGGGGAGGAGCGCCTCCGCAGCGCGGGCCTCTCCAGGGCCAAGGCGGCGGCCTTTCTGGACCTCGCAGAGCGGACGCTCGATGGGCGGCTCAAGCTACGGGGCTGCGCGCGGCTCTCTGACGAAGAGATCGTCTCGAGGCTCGTGGAGGTGCGAGGGATCGGCGAGTGGAGCGCGCAGATGTTCCTGCTCTTCCGGTTAGGCCGGCTGGACGTCCTCGCGCCTGCGGATCTCGGCATCCAAGAGGGGCTGCGGATCCTGGACGGGCTGGGCGAGCGCCCGACTTCAAGAGAGCTCGCCCAGCGAGGAGAGCGCTGGCGCCCTCTGGCGAGCGTCGGCTGCTGGCTCATGTGGCGCCTCGTGGATGAGGCGCGCGGGAGCTGAGCGCCTGTTCAGGAAGGAATCGTCCCCTCGGTTTCATTAGACTCATGGCGGTCCGACGCTTTGTCGGCCGACCCGCTAGGGGCGGCGCCTCCGGCGCCTGAGAGGAACCCTTTGAACCTGATCCGGTTAGCACCGGCGGAGGAAAGCAGATGACCGAGCTAGACCTGTTGGAAGAGACCAAGACCCTGCGGAGCTTGGAGAGCTACGAGGAGTCCTTCCCGAACTCGGAGAAGGTCCACAAGGAGGTCTGGCACGAGGAGCGCGTGCTCAGGGTGCCTGAGCGGCGAATTCACCTCGACGGTGGGAGCGGCTCGATCGACGTCTACGACTCGACAGGCCCCCAGGGTCACGACCCCTACGACGGCCTCCCCAAGCTGCGTGCAGAGTGGGTCAAGGATCGGCTCAAGAGCGCGGACGGGAACCTCTCCCAGATGCACTACGCGCGGCTGGGAGTCATCACGGAAGAGATGACCTACGTCGCTGCGCGGGAGGGCTGCGACCCAGAGTTCGTGCGCAACGAGCTGGCCGCTGGTCGCGCCATCATCCCGGCGAACATCAACCACACGGAGCTCGAGCCGATGATCATCGGTCGCAACTTCGCTGTGAAGATCAACTCGAACATCGGCAACTCAGCGGTGGGCTCCTCGATCCCCGAGGAGGTCGAGAAGCTGCAGTGGTCGATCCGCTGGGGCGCAGACACGGTGATGGATCTGTCGACTGGCGCTGACATCCACCGCACGCGCGAGGCGATCATCAGGAACTCTCCTGTCCCGATCGGGACGGTCCCGCTCTACCAAGCGCTCGAGAAGGTCAACGGGAAGGCGGAAGACCTCACCTTCGAGCTCTTCCGCGACACCATCATTGAGCAGGCGGAGCAGGGCGTTGACTACTTCACGATCCACGCAGGCGTCCTCCTGCGACACGTCCCTTTGACCGCTGAGCGCGTCACCGGGATCGTCAGCCGCGGCGGCTCGATCATGGCGAAGTGGTGCCTCGCGCATCACAAGGAGAACTTCCTCTACGAGCGCTTCGACGAGCTCTGCGAGGTCATGAAGAAGTACGACGTCTCCTTCAGCTTGGGCGACGGCCTCAGGCCCGGCTGCATCGCGGACGCCAACGACGCCGCGCAGTTCGCAGAGCTCGAGACCCTCGGTGAGCTCACGGCGAAGGCCTGGGAGCACGACGTGCAGGTGATGATCGAGGGGCCGGGCCACGTGCCGCTCCACAAGATCAAGGAGAACATCGACAAGGCCATCGAGGTCTGCTTCGACGCGCCCTTCTACACCCTCGGTCCGCTCACGACGGACATCGCCCCGGGCTACGACCACATCACCTCCGCCATCGGCGCGGCGAACATCGGCTGGTGGGGGACGAGCATGCTCTGCTACGTCACGCCGAAGGAGCACCTCGGCCTCCCCAACGCCGATGACGTGAAGACAGGCGTCATCACCTATAAGGTCGCTGCCCACGCGGCCGACCTCGGGCGCGGGAGCAAGCGCGCGCAGGAGTGGGATGACGAGATGAGCCGAGCCCGCTTCGAGTTCCGCTGGGAGGACCAGTTCCGCCTCTCCCTCGACCCGAAGACGGCCCGCGACTTCCACGACGAGACCCTCCCCGCGCCGGCCGCGAAGTCAGCGCACTTCTGCTCGATGTGCGGTCCGCACTTCTGCTCGATGAAGATCACCGAAGACGTGCGCAAGTACGCCGAAGAGCAGGGCCTCTCCGAGGAGGAGGCCTTGAAGGTCGGGATGGAGGAGAAGAGCGAGGAGTTCCTGGTCAAGGGCGCCGAGGTCTACCAGCCTGAGAGTTGATGACTCGGAGGCGCTGATCTATGTGGGAGCTCTTTCGAAGGGTCCGATCCTTCAGAGCCCTCATCGGCACGCAGTTTCTCGGGGCGTTCAATGACAACGCCTTCAAGCAGCTCGTCCTCCTGCTGATCTTCAGCAGCGTCGCGTGGGTGGGCGAGCACCCATACGCCAAGGACTATGGACAGGCGCTCCCGAGCGCCTTGTTCTCTCTGCCCTTCGTCTTGTTCGGAGCGCTCACAGGTTCGCTCGCAGACCGGACCTCCAAGACGCGGGTCATCCGCGGCGCCAACCTGATGGAGGTCTGTGTGATGGCGCTGGCCCTGTCGGCCTTCCTCGCTCAGAGCTACCCCTTGCTCCTCGCTTGCGTCTTCCTCATGGGGACACAGAGCTCGATCTTTGGCCCGAGCAAGTACGGCGTGATCCCTGAGCTCGTCGAGGAGAAGGACATCTCCAGGGCGAACGCCCTCATCCAGGTGACGACCTTCCTCGCGATCATCTTTGGAGTCGTCCTAGGCGGGGAGCTCTTGGAGCGCTTCAAGGGGAGCCTGGCCATTCCAGGTTTCACATACGTCGGCTTCGCGATCTGCGGTTGGTTGCTCTCGCTGCAGATCATGAAGACTCCCGCGGCCAACCCGACGAAGCGGATCAATTGGAACGTCTTCTCAGAGGTGCGAAATCACTGGGGCGCGGTCTCCGGGGACAAGGTCTTGGTCCTCTCTGTCTGGGCGAGCTCACTCTTCTACCTCATCGCCGCCTGCTTGATGCTCGTGGTGAACACCTACGGGAATTGGTTGGGAATGAACGAGGGCGACATCGCCCTCTCTAACGCCCTCATCGCGGTAGGGATCGTCTTGGGGAGCGTGTTGGCGGGGAAGATCTCTGGCGACAGGATCGAGAGCGGCTTGATCCCGCTCGGGCTGGCTGGGATCGCAGCCTCACTCTTGGCGATGCAGGTCGCGCCTACGAGCGTCGTGAACTTCAGGGTCTGCTTGATCCTGATCGGGGTCTCTTCAGGTCTCTTCAGTATCCCGATCCGTGGGCTCCTACAGACCCGGCCGGCGGAGTCGAATCGTGGCGCGGTCCTGGGCCTGAGCTCGATGATCGATTTCACCGGGATCCTCTTAGCCTCAGGCCTCTATTACCTCCTCGAGAAGGTCTTCGAGCTCTCGCCGCCTGTCATGTGCGTCGTCCTCGGCGTGATGGTCTTGCTGTTCCTGGTGAGCTCCCTCTTCTACACCGCGCAGTTCGCGATCCGCCTCTTCCTGCTCTTCCTCGTGCGCTGCTTCTACCGCGTCCGCTTACAGGGGGTCGAGCAGGTCCCCAGAGAGGGCGGCGCGCTGCTCGTCTGCAACCACGTCTCCTTCGTGGACGGGATGCTCGTCGCCGCGTCGCTCCCTAGGGAGCCGCGCTTCTTGATGTACACGCCCTTCTTCGACGTCCCCGTCCTCGGGTGGTTCGCCAGGCGCATGGGCGTCATCCCCGTCTCCGGTGGAGACACTCCGGAGGAGAAGCGCAACTCCCTCAAGAACGCCTCCGACGCTGCCGCCGGAGGAGACCTCGTCTGCATCTTCGCCGAGGGCGCCATCACTCGCTCGGGCGCCATGCTCGGCTTCGCCAAGGGGCTCGAGCGGATCGCTGGGGACGCGCGTGTCCCGATCATCCCCGTCGCCTTGGACAGGCTGTGGGGGAGCCTCTTCTCCTTCGAGCGGGGCAAGGTCCTCTTCAAGCGACCCCAGCGCCTGCCGTATCCGGTGGACATGCTCATCGGCGAGCCTCTCCCGCACGACTCAGAGGCTTGGGAGGTGCGCAACGCCGTCGCCGAGCGCCTCGCCGCGCACCGGAGCTCCAGGAGAGGGCCTTGGGGTCACCTCGGCCGGCGCCTGCTCCTCTCTGCGAAGCAGGCCGGCAGGCGGCCCGCCCTCGTCACAGCGGATGAGACGTGGAGCCACCGGCGACTGCTCACCGAGGCCCTCGCCACGCGCGCGCGCCTCGAGGGCGCCCTCCCGAGTGGAGAGCGCGTCGGCGTCGCGCTGCCCCTCGGACGCGACGCCATCACGATCTCTCTGGCGCTGTGTCTCTCGGAGCGGGTCCCTGTGATGATCGATCCGGACGCTGAGCCAGAAGAGAGCGCCGCGAGGCTTGAGCGCGCAGGCGCGGTCGCTGTGATCGCAGACGCAGAGCTGGGCGCGACGCTCGGGAGACCTGTCGTCACTCCCGGCGGCGCTGTCCCTGGTGGCGTCGGACGTATGAAGGCATGGCTCAGCACGTGGCTCCCTGCTTGGTTCCTCGCGCGCTCTCTGCGCCTGGGAGAGGACTCATCGCGCGCCGCGGTGATTCACTTTGAGCAGGCAGCGGGGGGCGGCGAGGTCATGGTGCCCCTCTCTCACTCGAACCTCCTCTCCAACGTGCAGGGTCTCTCCGCGCTCGTCGATCTCTCGCGCGGGGACAGGGTCCTCGCGACGCTCCCGCTCCACGGGGCCTTCGGGCGCACGACGACGCTCTTCGCGCCGCTGCTCTCTGGCGCTGCGGTGGCGCTCGCCCCCGATCGCAGGGACGCAAGCTCTGTCGTCACCTTCGTCGCCTCGTCAAGTGTGACGCACCTCGTCGGCACCACCTCACAGTGCCGGGACTACCTAGAGGAGGCCACGAGCGAAGAGTTCAGCGGGCTGGAGCTCTCCTTCGTTGGAGGCGAGGAGCCCCCCGATGATGAGCTCGTCCTCGGCTGGCGGGAGCGCTTCGACTCCGAGCTCCTGGCCGGTCATGGGCGCACCGAGTGCGGTCCTGTCATCAGCCTCAACGTGCCGAACGTCTCGATGATGGGCGCGAAGGAGGAGGGGAACCGGACCGGCACGGTCGGCCGGGCGATCCCAGGCACCGCGCTCAAGGTCGTCGCCCCGGACACTGGAGAGCCGCTCCCGCCGGGGACGGAGGGGGTGCTCTTGGTGAAGGGCCCCGGAGTGTCGAGCGGATATCTCGATGACGAGGAGCGCTCAGCTGAGAAGTTCGTGGACGGCTGGTTCTGGACTGACGAGCGCGCCGTCATCGACAAGCACGGCTTCGTCCAGGACCTCTAGGGCTCAGCTCAGCTGCGTCACCTGGGAGCGCCTGGGGTCGAGGGCGCGTGCGGTGTCGTCGCTCGGGTCCTCCCCGAGGATGTGCTCGGCGGCGAGGCGTCCGACACCAGCGGAGCAACTCACCCCGTGCCCCCCGAGCGCGGCGGCCCAATAGAGCCCGTCGACGTCTGGGTCTGGCCCGATGAGGAAGTCATCGTCTGAGGTGAAGGTGCGCATGCCAGCCCAGAGGTGGGCGCAGCCTGCGTTCATCACGCCCTCGACGAGGCGCGCCGCCTTCTCGGCGATGCGTTCGCCGACCTCGTGGTCGACCGTGCACTCGTCGGGCGCGACGACCTCCTCGTCACAGGCACAGAGCAGCATCCCGCCGCTCTCCGGGCGGGTGTAGAAGGCCTCTGGTTGCGACCAGAAGATCGGCCAAGCAGCGTCGACGGCCTCGTCGGCGGAGGTGACCATGAGGTGTCGACGCCGCGGCTCGAAGGAGAGCGTGGAGCCCGCCTCCCGCGCGAGGTCCCCGGCCCAACCGCCAGCGCAGACGATGACCTTGGACGCCCGGAGCTCTTCTCCGTCTGACAGCACGACGCCCTCTATGCCGTTCGTCGTTTTGATAAAGCGCGCGACCTCGGCGCCAGCGCGGAGCTCACAGCCGGCCTCACGCGCGCCGCGCAGGTAGCCCTCGAGGAGGGCGGCGACGTCGATCTCGCCCTCGTCCTCCACGAGCCACGCGCCCTCTGTCGGGCCGCTGTACCAGGGGAAGCGCTCCTGGAGCTCAGCGGCGTCGAGCGGTCTCACAGCGTCCGGGTCAGGCTTGGTCGCGCGCCAGCGCGCGAGCTCCTCGTCTCCCGACGCGCCGAGCTGGAGGATCAGGCCCTTCGGGTCCAGGAGGGGGACCTCGGAGAAGCCGTCCGGGGGGTCCATGAGGAAGGTGGCGGTCTCATGGGCGAGGGCTCCTGTCGCGTCCCCTTCGGTGAAGGTGCGCAGGATCGCTGCGTTCTGCGCTGTGGCGTGCGCGCCAAAGTCTCGCTCACGCTCGAGCAGAACGACCCCCTCTGCGCCTCGCCTCGCGAGGTGCCATGCTGTGGCTGCGCCCGCGATGCCTCCGCCGATGATCAAGGTGCCGTCGTCACTCATGGAGAGCGAGAGTGTACCGCGAGCGCTCGATGGGCGGTGGTCTCAGGCGACAGCGTCTGCGAGGCGCCTCATGGCCTCATCGAGCGTGCGTCGGAGGGCGCGCCTCGACCTCCCGGTGCGGTCGGCGATCTCACGCCAGCTGTGGCCATCACGCAGGCGCAGGCGGACCAGTCGCTGCTCGAGCACGGGCAGCTCTCCGATGGCTGCGTCTAGGAGCAGGCTCTCTTCCTCCTGGGCAGCCCGTTGGCTCGGCTCAGGCTGCTCAGGCGCGAGCCGATGCAGCTGCCGAGGCTCCTCCCGGGAGGCGTCACGGATGGCTCTCCCGTGGTGACGGATGTCATCCCGCAGGACGTTCAAGAGGATCTGCTGCATCCAGGCGATGAAGCTCCCCTCTCCCCGATACTCAAAGCTCTCGATGCGCTCCCATGCGCGCAAGAGCGTCGCCTGCAAGACGTCCTCGTCGTCAAAGCGGCGGGCGAGCTCGGAAGGCAGACGGAGCCTCGCCGCGAGGCGCAAGCTGACTCGCTCCACCAGCTCCTGCCACGCGTCGGGGTCACGCTCGCAGGCCGCAGCGACGAGCTGCTCCGGCAGCGCGCGCGCGCCCTCTCTCTTAAGGGAGTCCATTCGGCCCTAGAGCCGGCAGGGGCCAAGGACCGAACCCTGATTAGGGAGAAATAAAGAGGTCGAACTCAGCGCTTACGGGGCGCAGTGCTCCCTCGGGTCCCACGAAGCGGGTGTCCTCCCGCCGACGCACCAAGAGTCGGCCCCAGGGGCTCTCGAAGGAGAGCTCCGCTGACGGGTCAGCAGCGAAGCGCCAGAGCGTCGCGTTGAACGCTGCGCTCGTCTTTGGCCGCAGCGCTGCGCGCGAGTTGGGGCGCAGCACGCCGCGAGAGAGGTCCCACACGTCGCCGCGGGCTAGGAGGCTCAGGCTCCCTTTACGCAGGTCGCGGCGGTTGCGATGACCGGGCGCGGTCTCAAAGAGGGTGACCCCACCACGGCCGATGACCTTGACCTCCTCTCGGCGAGGGGAGAGGACGAGCCCTGAGCCGGGAGCGAGGTGTGCGGCGGCCGACATGTAGGAGCGCTCCATGATTCTAGCTGTGCGCATGTCCTCGCCCCCCCAGGCGTCCGCGTCCACGAGCGCGGGTGGTCCCCACCCCAGGACGCCCCGAGCTTGAAGCTCGCTTGTCCTCTTTGGGTTCCGCTCCACCTCTTTTAGGTCTGCGGTCTTCACGATCCCACCTCCTGCGAGGACCGCGCCGGCGCGGCCTACGCCGATGATGGGGCGCCCCTCTCGGCTGAGCCGCGAGAGGGAGTGCACGAGCCGCGTAGGGCGGCGGGCCTTGAACAGGGTCTCGTACCAAGCGAGGAGAGTGCCGCCCTCCAAGATGATCGCGGGCGCCTCCAGGACTCTCTCGCTGAGGGCGCGCGCGTCTGCGCTCTCCTCGTCGCCGTGGCCCAGGATGACCTTGTCCTCTCGGTCGATCTCGGTGGCGCCCTCGGCGCCGAGCTCTATGTGGAGCGGTGCGGCTCCATCTAAGAGCGCTTCGAGGTCTTTCTCGAGGGCGGAGTCAGGCGTGGGAGTGGCATCGAGGATAGCGACGGGGCCTTGGAGCGCGGCGGGCATGAGCAGCGCCGCGATGAAGAGACCACCCGCTGCCATCATGCGTCGGCTCCGAGCTCTTGGCGAAGGTCGAAGACCCTGTGCAGCGCGGTCAGCACGAGGGCGTGTCGGATCTCTCCGCTGGACACAGCGGCGCGGAGCTCTTCCTCCGTGAGCGTCGCGACCTCGATGTCTTCGCCGGGGTCGAGCTCCTGCGCCGCCTCGAGGCGGCAGCCCTCCGCGAGCCAGTGATGCATCTGGTTGGTCTGCACGGCAGGGTTCGGGTCGACGTAGCCGAGGTAGGTCCAACGAGACGTAGCCGGTCTCCTCGAGAAGCTCTCTCCGCGCGCTCTCCTCGTGTCCTTCGCCAGGGTCTACCATCCCTCCAGGGACCTCAGTGGTGACCTCCTCTGTGCCGAAGCGGTATTGCCTCACGACGACGAGGTGCCGCTCGGGGGTGAGCGCGACGACGTTCACCCAGTCACCGGTCTCGAGCACGAGTCGGTCCATCTCTTTGCCGGATTTAGGGTGGGTCATCCGGTCAAAGCGTGAGCGAAACACGATCAGGTCGGGTCCGCCTCTCGTGGAGACGCGCTCCCAGTGGGGCACGCCTGGGCTCGGCTCAGTAGGCATGCTTGGATCTTAGCCTGTGCAGCGCGCACCGCAGGGTCCGATTTTTTATGTAGGGCTAGTCCGCGAATCAGTGATTCTAGTACGATCTTCCGACGCCTCACGCTTGGTGAGGTGTGAATGGACGGGTCGTGCGGCCCGTTGGGAAAGATGAACTGAACGGCCTTGTTTGGAGGGCTCTATGGATTCAATAAACGTTGACGCGGCGTCGGAAGATGTACGCGATGAGATGATGGACGTGAGCGACGCAGAGGGGACAGAGGAGAGCGCTGAGCAGGCGACCTACACCGACCCGAACGACTACCGCGAGAAGACTGGTAAGCGCTTCCGGATGACCAAGGCGCAGAAGGAGCGCGGCCTCAGCCGCGATGAGGCCTTCGCCGAATTCGCCGGCCTCCTGGTCGCGGAAGACGCCCCCGCGAGTGATGAGGCGCCCGAGCAAGAGGATGACACCATCGTCTTTGCTGAGACTCCTGAGGAAGCTGTGGAAGACGAAGAGTCTGCACCGGCTGCAGAAGAGGCGCCTGTCGAGGAGACGGATGCTACTGAGGAGACGAGCGGAGATGGTGAGGAGTACGACGACGAGGAGGACGAGGAGGCTTGGCTTGAACTGCGCAGCGACCTCGCCACCCTCGCGAAGAACGACGATGACGAGGGCTTCGCGAGCTTGACACTT
>JAKVCE010000390.1 GCA_022447405.1 Planctomycetota bacterium
TCTTTTACCGCCAGACCTGCGACCACTGCGTAGATCACCTGATGCAGCTCTTCGAGCAAGACATCGGCCTCCCAATGGTGCTCGTCAAGATCAACGAGAAGGGTGACAACGATGAGAACAACCTCATCAATGTGAAGCCCTCAGGCCCTCACATCATCGAGATCGAGCTCGACCCTGAGATCGAGTGGGTGATCGAGACCCCGGCAGACATCGAGCTCGCCGGCGGCGTGGTCATCCGCGGCGAAGAGGGCATCGGAAAGGAGTGAGCCCGCGCCGCGGGCGGCGATCACTTCTGACCGACGAGGTAGGCGATCCAGGCCGCGGCGTGCTCCCCCTCATTGTCGAGGTGGTACTCCGCGTCCCTGTCGTCATCGTCCTCTTCGAAGTAGCTGTCGACCTGTGAGAAGCCAGCCTCTAAGAACATGTCGCGCAGCTCGGTGAGGTGCCAGACGCGCCACTCGTAGACGAAGGCCTCCTTCATCTTCGTGCCGTCCTTGAACTTGAAGTGGATCTTGCAGGTGAAGTCACCTGAGCCAGGGTTGTACTCGCCCTGATCCCAGATGTAGGTGAAGCCCTCGTCCACCTTCCGCTTCTCGCGCATCTTGTCCTGGGTCTCGCTGCCACCCCACAGGTCGATCACGAAGATCCCGCCCTCGGCGAGGCTCTCGTGAGCCTTCTTGAAGTAGTCGAGGAGCACGGCGCGCTCCTTGAAGATCCAGTACGAGAAGTTCTGTGCGATGCGGATGTCGGGGGCGCGCTCGCCGTCGGCGCGCGCGTCCTCCAAGAAGAGCTTCACGCGCTCTCCCGCATCTCCAAGGGGCGCGAGGTTGTTCTTCTCACCCCACTCGAGCGGCTCAGGGTCGAGGTCGTAGCCCTCTGCGGTGCGCCCCTCGTCCGTCTTGACCCAAGTCGCTGAGAGGATCGCTGTGCCACAGAAGTCCTCACGGAAGTGCATCGCCTCCTCGCCGCGCAGGTCTCGATAGACGCGCTGGACGAACTCGATGTCCGTCTCCGGTGACTGGACGGCGTGCTGGTAGAGCTCGTACTTGTCCGCGGTGTGCGCCGTGTACTTGGACTTCTTCCCCTTCCGGTTCGGACGCTTGCCTTCACGCTCCTTCTGATCTTCCTGGGAGGGGATCTCGTCCACCTCTGCTGCGCTCGCGCTGGAGTTCATCTCTTCCTCTGTTGTGTTACCCGCAGGTGATGAGCCCAGATGCTATCGCGCCTCCACACGCAGAGGAAGCTCAGCGTCGCTGTGGATTCCCGCCCGGGAGCCAGGCGGGGTCGATGACGCCGTCTGCCACGAGGCGCGCGATCCTGTAGGCCTCCCGCGTCGCGCTCTCCATGTGCTCGTAGTCGAGGGTGTCCCACTCATCCGTCACCTGGTGGTAGTCCGTGTGCATGTTGTACGTGGAGAAGGTCTGGGCCACGACGCCCTCGACCGCGAAGGCGTAGTTGTCTGAGCGCTGGAAGAAGTTCTGCTCGGGGCGCAAGTCAGGCGAGATCGAGATCCCCTGCTCCTCGATGGCTCCCATCAGGTTGCTCCGCTCGTGCCCAGTGAGCCAGAGCCGCCCCTTCCCACCCACGAGCTCGTCAGGTCTCCCGATCATCTCGTAGTTGAGGTTGCACGAGGTCTTCTCGAGCGGGAACAGCGGGTGATCGATGTAGTGCTTTGTCCCGAGGAGGCCGATCTCCTCCCCTGTCACGAGCATGAAGAGCAGGGTCCTCGCCGGCGGCTCCCCCTTGGCGAAGGCCTCGGCCAGCTCCACCACGCACGCGACCCCGGAGGCGTCGTCGTCAGCCCCGTTGCGGATCGTGTCTACCTCTGCCTCCTCTGTGTCGTCCTCTCCCGCCCTCTGTCGAGGTCTCGAGACGCCGATGTGGTCGTAGTGGGCCGTGAAGACGACCACCTCATCCGCCAGCTCCGGGCGCTCCTCCGTCCCCACCCCTTGGATCAAGCCGACCACGTTGTGGGCAGGCACCTCCTCCTCGATGGGATAGGTCCGGAGCTCGATGAATTGGACGCGCCCCTCCTCGCACGCCTCACGGAGCTTCCCGTGGACGCGCATCCACGGCGTCTCCTCCTCGGCGCCCCCCTCTGCGTCTCCCGACACGAGCCGTAGCCGGGGGTCGCGCTTCACCCAGGCACGGCCGTTGCGCTTGGAGCCGCGGCTGAGGACCGCGCCCCAGCCTGCACCTCCCTCCTGTCCACGCTCGCTGAGCCACTTGCGCCCCTCACGGCTCGACCCTGAGAGGAACACCGCGACACCCGGATCTGCCTCTACGGGGAGGTCTTCGATCTCTTCCACTCTCAGCACGCGCAGCTTGTCGGTCGAGGTCGGAGCCCCGATGGGGTCGAACCACTCGCCCTGCAGGTGCGTTCCAAAATCTCCATCACTGATGTACACGTCAAGCTCCGCCGCGCGCTCGTCACCGAGATGCATGAGTGGGACCGGCTGGAGATAGCTCTCACCGACCGCAGGCTTCAGCCCGATCTCCTCGAAGCGCTTCGCGAGGAAGCGAGCTGCGAGCTCGTTCTCTGGGG
>JAKVCE010000391.1 GCA_022447405.1 Planctomycetota bacterium
CAGTGATCCAGGCTCTCTAGAGGAGAAAACCCTCGAGTACAGCGTCCTCTCCGGACTCTCTGTCCATGCGCGCCTCGAGTGACAGCCCAGCGAGGGTCTGGCCGAGGCTGACCCCCTCGCCCCCGAACACGTCCCCTGTGTAGACCCGCACCTGGTCGACGAGCTCCTGCTCGAAGTGTGACTGGAGCAGCGTGGGGCCCGCCTCGAGGAGGACGCGACGCAGCCCCTCTTCCCACAGCCAACGGTGAGCCTCCACGAGAGAGACTTGATCTCGCTCATCAGCCCGGAGCCCGATGACGCGCGCTCCTCGCTCTTCTAGGGCGCGCCAACGCGCGCCGTCAGCGCCGGCTAGCGTGAGGATGACGACCTCTCCTGAAGACTCCTCTTCGCCCGGCGCCGAGAAGAGCGCAGCTCCCGGCGGGGTGCGCAGATAACTGTCCAGGATCACCCGTAGCGGCGCGCTCCCTCCTCCCGGCTCGCGCAGGCTCAGCCTAGGGTCATCCCCCATCACCGTCCCCACCCCTGTAAGGATGGCGTCCACCTCACCGCGCAGACGCTGGACCTCACGGAGGGACTCAGCGCAAGAGATCCAGCGGCCCTCGCCCACATCTGCTGGCGGAGAGAGCTGGCCGGTGCGAGTCTGAGCCCACTTAGCGATGACCCAAGGCCTCGACGCCCGCGCGCGCTCGGGAGAGACCCAAGCGCAGAAGGCGGCGTTCTCCCCTTCAAAGGCGCCGCGCTCCTCAAAGACGCGCACCTCTAGACCGAGCTCCTCCATACGCCGCACCGCCGCGCCAGCGTGGCGCGAGTCTGGGTCGATCGCGCCGACGCCGACCCGCGGGATGCCGGCTTGCACGATCGCGTCGAGGCACGGGGGCGTCTTGCCCTCGCTCGAGCAGGGCTCGAGCGTCACGATGATGGCGTCCCACTCAGACTCCTCGATGCCCGCCGCCCGCGCGGCGTCCATAGCGTTGACCTCGGCGTGCGCTCCCCCCCAGCGCTCGTGGAAGCCCTTCGCCACCACTTGATCCTTGGAGATGATCGCCGCGCCTACGCAGGGGTTAGGGGCGACAGAGAAGCGGTGCTCCAGGCACTCCTTCCGGAGCTCTTCCAGCATCGGCCCGACGACGTCGGGCTCAAGGGCGTTCGTTTGGGGTTTGATCAAGGCTCGGCCTCGGGAGCAGGTTACTCCTCTAGTGACCCCATGGCGAAGCCCGATCTGGGCTCGTGCTCTGGCGGCGGAGCCCGGATTCGAGCGGGTGCTTGTGCGATCGCGGCGCATCCTGCACGCTCTCGGATTCGAGCCCCACCTACAACACACGAGACCTCACCCGCCATGAGCACCAAGACACCCATTCGCGTCGCCGTCACCGGCGCCGCAGGACAGATCGGCTACTCCCTGCTGCCCCGGATCGCCTCGGGAGACGTCTTCGGACCCGATCAACCGGTCATCCTCCAGCTCATCGAGATCCCCGTCGAGAAGGCCATGCAGGCCCTCGAGGGCGTCGCGATGGAGCTCGATGACTGCGCCTTCCCCCTCTTGGAAGGGATGGAGCTCACCAGCGATCCGAGCGAGGGCTTCAAGGACGCGAACTGGTGCCTCCTCGTGGGCTCGAAGCCGCGCGGGCCCGGCATGGAGCGCGGTGACCTGATCCGCGAGAACGGTCCGATCTTCACAGGACAGGGCAAGGCCATCAACGACAACGCCGCCAGCGACGTGCGGGTCGCAGTCGTCGGGAACCCCTGCAACACGAACTGCCTCATCGCGATGAACTCTGCGCATGACGTCCCGGACGAGCGCTTCAGCGCCATGACCCGCTTAGACCAGAACCGCGCCCAGGCTCAGCTCGCCGCCCGCGCGGGCGTCGCGACCACCGCGGTCAAGAACACCCTCATCTGGGGAAACCACTCGGCCACCCAGGTCCCTGACTACCGGAACACGACCATCAACGGGAGCTCTGCGGCCGAGGTGATCGAAGACCTCGAGTGGCTTCAAGGAGAGTTCTTCACCACCGTCCAGCAGCGCGGCGCGGCGATCATCAAGGCGCGCGGGCTCTCGAGCGCAGCCTCCGCAGCGAACGGCCTGATCGACCATGTCCGTGACCTCGCCCAGGGTACGCCCGAGGGCGAGTGGCGCTCCGTCTGCGTCCCCTCAGACGGCAGCTACGGTGTCTCCGAGGGCCTGATCTCATCCTTCCCCGTCCGCTCCTTGGGCGACGGCAGCTGGGAGATCGTCCAGGGCCTGGAGCTGGATGAGTTCCTCCAGGGCCGCCTGGAAGCCACCGTGGCGGAGCTCGAAGAAGAGAGAGAGCTCGTCTCCGACCTCCTCTGAGACAGCGGAGCCGGGCTGAGAGGGACGTTGCTCCCTGCCCTATGCCTCTCCTCCCCTCTCATCGTGCGCCCCTGGCGGCGCCTGTCGCTCTACGACATCGGTCTGGCCGCAGGTGTGGGTGGCGGCTGACAACGCACGCCGCGCCCGGGGGAGGCTAGGCCTCGTCCTCGACCAGCACACCACCAACGCCGTAGGCAGTGGCACG